>CAZFMX010000011.1:48133-53932 GCA_964520425.1 uncultured Desulfobacteraceae bacterium | reverse complement strand
TCGCTCGTAGCCAGCCATTCCTCTTCGGCACCCCAGTAGACGTCTTCTTCCGGTTCCCATATATCTTTACGCCCGCCGGCAAAACCGAAGGTCTTGAATCCCATGGATTCAAGGGCACAGTTGCCGGCCAGGATCATGAGGTCGGCCCAGGAGATCTTCCTGCCATACTTTTGTTTGATAGGCCATAGGAGTCGGCGTGCCTTGTCGAGGTTTACGTTGTCCGGCCAACTGTTGAGAGGCGCAAAGCGCTGGTTACCGCTCCCCCCACCCCCTCGACCGTCGCCCATACGGTATGTGCCCGCGCTGTGCCAGGCCATCCGGATGAAAAGCCCTCCGTAGTGACCGTAATCGGCCGGCCACCATTCCTGTGAGTCGGTCATCAACGCATAGAGGTCCTTCTTCACGGCCTCCAGATCGAGTTTCTTGAATTCTTCAGCGTAGTTAAAGTCTTCGCCCATGGGATTGGACTTGGATGAATGCTGGCGAAGAATGTTAAGATTCAACTGATTCGGCCACCAGTCCCGAATCGACGTGCCTCTACTGGCAATGGATCCCATTATTGGATCCTTGCGATCTTTATTCATGATAATCCCTCCTTTCACTCGTTTGGTTATAGAGAAAAAATATTACATGATAATGACTATTAATTAATGGCAAAAAAAATAATCTAGACTTTTTCTGCCATACAATCGTTACATATACCGAAAAAGTCCAACCTATGATACAGAATGTTGAAATGGGTCTCTAATGAGACCTCTTTCTTCATTCCATCCAGACTATCCAAGTCTGGGTCGACTATTTTTCTACACTTGATACAGATAACGTGTGGATGGGGATAGGGCTTGTTTCCATCATATCGGTTACTCCCATCCGGGAATCCTAACTCAAGAACTTCACCCAATGTTTTTATTAATATAATATTCTTATATACAGTGGCAAGGCTCATGGTCGGAAAATCCTTTTTGATCTGGACATAGATATCTTCAACACTGGGATGGCTTTCACTATTCGCAAGAATCTTAACGATAGCCAGCCGCTGAGGCGTTATCTTGTGGCCATTATCCCTTAGTTTTTGGATAATGATTTCGTCTCTTTTTCTATTGCCCGCCAACTGAAGTCCCTTCATATTAAATAAAAACTTTTATCAATTAACACTGGTTTTCCTTTCTGTCAACCTCTATTTGAATCTTCCACATAAAATATTTCAATGGCGTGAGAAAAACTTTCCAGAACCAACTAAATCATAAAAAACAAAGATTTAACTGAATTCACGAAGGACTTTATTAGTCAATTTATTCTGTTAATAAGTAGTTTGGTTTTTGGAGATTGTGTTCCCTTCTTGTTCCTGCCAGAGAGGGATCTCTTTTTTACCTCGTGGAGAGAGATCATATATACCACGCGACACTCTGTCAAACCATCCGTATACGTCATTGTACAGAATATCTCTGGCTTTCGGTTCTTGAAGGGTCTTAGCCACATGTGAAGCCTTGGTCGGCCCTTGCGTCTGAAGAAACCAGGCGATGGCCAGGGCTCGCTGCCGGTAGGCGGTCATGATACCCTTTTTCCTCACCGTCCCACCGAGGTTCGGGTCGCCCACTCTCTTCATGAACTCACCAAGCAAACGCTCCTGACGGAGTTTCGATCTGCGGGGCCTATACTCGCCGGGATCGAGAAGAACCTCTACGCTGCCGGTATTCCGGTTCGAATCAATCAGAATCAGCCCCAAACCCAGCATCCTTAGCAGCTTGATGATGTGTCTCCGTCGCCTCTTCATGGTTGTACATTGTTCTGGGATGCCGATGTACACCTTCGGAGTCAGTGATAGCCTTTCTACTGCCTGAAGGACGACATTGAGATTGAGAGAGAGTTTGAGTTCTACAACGACGGGATCTTCCTCACCGCGTAGCGCCAGAACATCACAATCCTGGATCTCCCCTTTCACCTCGTAATTCTGAGATTCAAGAAACCTCTTTAGGGGTAGATAGAGATCTGATTCCTTCATGCATTTTCCAATTAACCCGAACGCTCATCAGCCGTGTACTTTATTTGCGTCCGCTGGATCTATTGCTCCGGTTGTTTCTAGAATGAGTGGATGGATTGATTCAATTGATAAGAACAAAACCGTAACGATTTTGGACATCCTCTTTGTGCTGAAGCACTTCGCAAGGCAACCCCTGATTTCGCGCCGTTTTGTACACGTCAATGCCAAAACGCCCTTCACAAGGTCTTACCTTCTCCGGGGTTGGACAGGCTTTGCCCTGATCGACTGCACAGGACTTACATAAATTGCAGTATCTGATGGCGAAAGAGAGATAGTGACCGTCAAAAAACGCGGTCCTTTCAATCTCAAGTGCTGCTTTGCTTAATTCATTTGCATCATGAGAATGGACAAAGAGAATATTCTGGTATGACTTGATCATCTCAGTTCTTTCCTGAAATGATGTATCCCTTGTGCCACATTTGATGGTCTGATTGAGAAAGTCCTCACATCCCCATCGACACTTCAGTACGGCCCGAATATCAAAACATATGTCATCAGAAGAGATGATTCTGGCATCAGCCATACTAAGGTCTTTTGCCATTTGAACGTATTTATCGAGATTTGACATAGCGTTCCTCTATATTGTTGGCCCGAAGGAATCGGATCATTGAAAAAGCAATAAATGATTTGACATGACGCTTAGTGTTATCATCGATTAAAATTCATGGTCTGAATTAACAGCGCCCCTGATCCTGACTTATCCAATGGTCTCCACATTAAGTAGATGATTTTTCGGATTTATTTTGGAAAATGGCATCCCATGACCTAAGCAATTGTATGGCCATCTCAACCTGGTTGTTATTAATGAGACGCTCCTTCAGCTCCAGATCTATATCCTCTTCCGCTACTTCTTCTTGAATAACCGCTGTGTCTTCTGCAGAAGACTCCGCATTTTTCATATGATCTTTCAGGTCTGCTTCCCTTACAGAATGGAGGTTTTCTTTATCTTGATCATCCGTATTGGGCACATATTCCAGTTCGACATCAGGTATTATACCACCACTTACCTGTATTGACCTGCCGCTCGGAGTATAATATCTTGCTGTTGTCAAACAAAGACCGGAACCGTCGGACATGGGGATGACTGTCTGTACTGATCCCTTCCCGAATGTCTTAGTCCCCAGAATCAATGCTCTCCCATTATCCTGCAAGGCCCCGGCCACGATCTCTGAAGCGCTTGCGCTGCCATTATCAACCAGCACAACGATGGGATAGTCTTCTTCGCTATCTTCAGATCGGGCGTATGCTGTCATATTCTGTTCTTCTCTCCTAAACCTGGTACTCACGATAAGTCCTGAGTCAAGAAACACATCCGACACGTTTATTGCCTGGTTTAAACTTCCTCCGGGGTTACTCCTTAAATCCAAAATCAAACCTTTTAATTCTTTTTCCTGCTTAAGTGTATTCAGTGCAATCCTCAAATCGATGGTTGTATGACCTTGAAAATCGGTTATTCTGACATATCCGATACTATCATCAAGCTGATAGCTTTTAACCGTTTCTATGGGGATCACATCACGGATGATGTTGAATACGAGGGGTTCTTCAACACCTTTCCGCTTTATTGTCAATTTCACATGGGTCCCTTTTTGGCCTCTTAATTGTTTAAGGGCGTCATTAAATGTCATATCAGCGGTATACCTATCATTAATCCTAATTATCTTGTCTCCTTGCTTCAATCCGGCTTTGTACGCCGGAGTGTCCTCCACAGGTGAAATTACAGTAAGAATATCATCCCTAATGGAGAGGGTGACACCAATACCTGTAATACGACCCGAACTCTTCATCAAAAATTCTTCATATTCTTCCCTGGTCAAATATGATGAGTAGGGATCAAGACTGCTCACCATGCCTTTGATGGCATCGTCTATCAACTTCTGGGTATCCCTAACCTCTATATAATTTTCTTCCACCTCTCTTAGGACTTCAGTAAAGATCTCCATTTTTTTATATACACTATCATTACTGGCTAAAACAATACTGCTATAAAAGCTGATGCAAAAGACTCCGAGAAGTGACAACGATAATTTCTTTTTAAATAACATCATTTTCTTCTCCTGTTGAGTACGCCAAAGAATATAATGGGATCATGTCTCCGGTTCACTATTATTAATCTCTATCAACAGCCAACCGGAGTCCTGACCCGTTTCCTAGAGCTTCTGTTTAATCATATGTGCAATACGTTCCATAAATTCTTTGTCCCTGGATATATCAAAGGGACGTGAATCGCGCTCTTCTTTTGAATAGGCCATCCAGACGGGATATCTACGACTTTTTTCCGGTTCACTCATATACCTTGGGAATATATGGGCATGCAGAGCCGGCTCATCGTTACCGAGTATTTCATAATTAATTCGAAACGCATCAGTTGCTTCCATCAAAGCGTCTCCTATCAATGTCATATCCCATAGGAACTGTAATCGGTTTTTCTCATTCAAGTGGTTTAAGTCAGGGGCAACCGGATCTGAAAGAAGGAGCGAATAACCCGATATGAACTGCTGATCGCCCAGGACTGCCCAACCGGATGGCATTCTACAAATAACGTATGGATTATTGCCCTCATGAGCGGCTCGTACACGTTGATGAATTAGAGTCGGCATAATCTTTGTGTGATCAAGTCTGCACGTCATACCCTTTTATACGAGGTCATAAGTATTGTGTTAACACAATAACTTAGGATTGAGAAATGTAATATTAAAGAGTCCTGCTTTCGGCAACCGTAAACTTTGAGATGAAGCTCATTCCCATTATCACGGTGCGAAAACGTCCTTGTACGGGGTAAATCCGGAACAGAAACATTGCAGGCTAATCTCACCATTCTCATCCAGAGGTACTTCAAGATCAAACGAGCCAGGATCGCTGCCGCAACTAAACATATTCTGACCATTTGCGAGAATCATGGCACATAGTGGCGTTCCATCATGGGTTGCTATCCCGCTGATTCTGACATAATCTGGGTTTGTGGTACCCGGTTCTGTCTGGACAATCATTTCAATCTCGCGGCTACCAGGATCAGCACGGGTCATATTAATATCAAAATCTTGTGCCTGGTCCGGGGTAAGGATGGCTTTAAAGGGTGAAAACCCGGCACAGAAGCCGTGTAAGGTAATCTCTCCGTTTTCATCCAGAGGCACTTCAAGATCAAACATGCCAAGATCAGCATTGCAGGTGAACATGTACTGTCCATTGGCTAAAACCATGGCGCACAAAGGGGATACACCATAAGTGACAGTTCCGTTTATGTATGTTTTTTGGAGAAACATTGAATGAAAGCGACCAGCCGCAACCTGAGCGACATGGGTGGCAACCTGCACGGGTATGCTCCGGGCGGTAGTCGTGTCGTCGCCAAGCTGACCCTCTTCATTAGACCCCATAGCCCATAGGGTGCCATCACTTTTTAAGAAGAGACTGTGATAGCCTCCTGCTGAAACCTGCGAAACACCTGTGGCAATTTGAACGGGCGTGCCCCGGACGGTAGTCGTCCCATCGCCGAGCTGACCGGCCTCGTTAGACCCTACAGTCCAGAGGGTTCCGTCACTCTTTAAAAAGAGACTGTGATAGCCTCCTGCTGAAACCTGCGAAACCCCTGTGGCAACCTGCACAGGTGTAACCTTGGCAGCAGGTCAGCTGCTGCCGCACTGGCCTGCCTCATTAAATCCCATGGCCCATAGGGTGCCGTCGCTTTTTATGAAGAGACTATGATAGCCTCCCGCTGAAACCTGCGAAACCCCTGTGGCAACCTGCACAGGTGTAATCCG
>CAZFMX010000011.1:0-48033 GCA_964520425.1 uncultured Desulfobacteraceae bacterium | reverse complement strand
AGCCTCCCGCTGAAACCTGCGAAACCCCTGTGGCAACCTGCACAGGTGTAATCCGGGCAATAGTTGTGCCGTCGCCAAGCTGGCCATCCGAGTTCCATCCCATCCCCCATAGGGTACCGTCCTTTTTCACAAACAGGCTGTGCCAGTTTCCTGCTGAGACCTGAGCGACATTAGTGGCAACCTGCACAGGTGTAATCCGGGCAGTAGTCGTACCGTCGCCAAGCCGGCCATCCGAGTTCCATCCCATGGCCCATAGGGTGCCGTCGCTCTTTATGAATAGACTGTGAAAGCCTCCCGCTGAAACCTGCGAAACCCCTGTGGCAACCTGCACAGGTGTAATCCGAGAAGTCGTTGTTCCATCACCAAGCTGACCCTCTTCATTATACCCCATAGCCCATAGGGTGCCATCGCTTTTTAAGAAGAGACTATGATAGCCTCCCGCTGAAACCTGCGAAACCCTTGTGGCAACCTGCACAGGTGCAATCTGAGAGGTCGTTGTTCCATCGCCGAGCTGACCCTCCTCATTCCATCCCATGGCCATAAGATTGTAGTTCTCTGAGGCATACCCTGGTAAAGCCGAGCAGGCAACTAGACAAAAAGAAACAAGTGTGCATCGTATGATCTTGGTAATATTCATGGGAACCTCCTCTGTTTGGCCCGGACAAACATAAAGCTAAAATCCGTTTTTCTGGCCATCCTCCTGGGGACAACTTCCTTCACTATATGATTTATACCAATGGGTGACTTCATCAAAATCGATGCGTTCCATTCATCAGGCATTCTGTGTAGGTGTTGTTTCTTCTTCGTCGGTGTTATCTTCTTTTTGCCTGCACCGTATACAGAGACCTGCCGCCAGTGCAATAAAGAGAGCGGCGATCCAGGCAAAGCTACCCCAGTTACCAAGTGTATATCCATTCACGTAACCGACTAGGACACATAGGATGAACGCGGCGATGGCCACTAATCCGCAACGACATTCCTTAATGACTCTCATGGCTTGTTACCTCCATTTGTGTATATCGGTTAATAATGGGTGCACCCCTCATTATCTTGAGATTTTCGGCTTAGCGTGTCGGTTTGGATACCTATTCCACCTTATGCCGAACATATTCCAAGATCCCTTTGAGAAGAGAAGCACTGTGACTGATCTGTTTGTATACCTCTTCCTTTGTAAGTAACCGGTCCTCCGCTTCAATCTGGTATGCCAGTTTCAGGGATAGGTTTGCAATCCTGGCGACCTCTTTAGCCAGGGTTTGCTCTGAATCGATGACGATAGGATATAGCTCAATTCTTTGAAGGTTGCTCATCACCTCCCCATCTATGATACCGTCCAATTTCACATGATATTTTCGGTTGAAGGGATTAAGGAGGGTATTGTGAAGAGGTTGGGATAGATCACCCACATAATGGGCGCAGAAGCCCATGTGATATTCACCGTATTTTCCTTTTTTCTTCTCCCTGATGTAATCCCGAACCGAGACAATAATCGCCCCGTATAGATGTCCCTTTTCATCAATCCGGTTATATCGCTCGGTCTGAGACATGACCATCTCCGGTGTGACGATCGTTCCAGGCGGATTGTTGACATAATGGTTATGGTTCTCAGTATCCCCTGCCTTCAATTTGGTCATATCCGCCCCAATGGCGCTGTACCATTTTTTATAGCCAGCGGCTTTTGCAATGGCGAGATGTGTTTCATCATGCCACGCTGAAGCGCGTTCCGGGAACGTTGTCCCCAGGAGGGCAAACACAATCAGGAAGATGGAAATATGTGATTTTTTCATGGGTCTCCTCGTGTTGGTCTGAATAAGGGTGTTTTTTAGCATACTTCATATCTTGGCTGTTGATCAAGCCTCACCTCAACATTGACCCCAAAAAAATCAGTCCATCAGATTCGTTTTGACAATATTTACAAAGGCTTCAGGATCCTGAGGAACAAAAAAGAAGGCCTTGAACCAGCCTCTTCTTCGACAGTGAATTCCCACATGCCTGAATAGATCGGCCATATCAAATTTCAGACCTCTTCCAACGGCCTTTAGTCCGCCAATTCTTGAAATATCCCGAAGGGTCGTAGGATGACTCACCCATATATCGATGATTTCGTCGGCTGGAATGACAAAGGTCTTTGTAAAAAAGAATTTGAAATCGAGCTCAATGCGATCCGAGTATATCCGGTATCGTTGTTCCTTTGAAAGAGCTCGTGCGCTTGAAGTATAGATTGGAGAAGTTGTATCCATCTTAGTCAATCTCGCTTCTATAGGTGTATCGGGAGTTTCAGCCTGTAAATGGGGCTTGGTCTTCGGAAGGGCCGAAGTCCCTGTGATAATCACGACACATTGTGCCCTTCTCTTCGCTTCAAGGGTCGTCAAAGACAAGAGATTGTCATGTGGAAAAGATAAGACAGGTACTCACTCCATGGGCGTATAGCTGACTATTCCTATCCATTACCTTTCCTTCAGCTATGGCCAGACTATTTCCCACATGAATGGGCTCTGCTTCACATCTCAAGGGACCTGTCTGAATGGTTACAGGTTTGATAAAGTTCACTTTGATATCAGAGGTTGAACACCTCTTTCCTTTGTCAAGGGTTGTGATGATAGCCGATGTCATTGTCGAATCCAGGAGAGTTGAAATTATCCCTCCATGAACCGTCCCAAATGGATTGTAATGATACTCACCGGGGATAAGCTCATAAGCGGCATAACCGAATCGGACCTCACAGATATTGTAACCCACGAGTTTCCCAACAGGAGGTGGATTTATCCTGCCATCCTTCAATCCTTTTAGATAATCCAGACCTGTAATCGAACCTTCACTCCACTCCTGAAGCTGTGGAGCATCCCATAATACTGTCAGTGTTCTTTTTATATCTTCCATCATATTCACCTGAAACGTTTATGAAAACGCCGCTCAAGTATTGAAACTCCCCTTGGCCCGTCTTCGCATATCATCATATATCTTCACGTCATCAGAAATTGATTGATATTTGGAAGTCTATCATAGGTACATGCAGAGTGTAAACCAGCACCTAATCCAGATAATATGTCGATCAGGAATAGCTGAGATGATCATACAAACGGGTTTGACACTATCATCGAATTTGGTTATAAATCACTTATCAGTCAACTGCACTGAAAACCCATCAAGAAATTATGGATCATATGATCATTCTAGGGAGGTCCTATGACAGTAAAAGATCGAATCATTCTGAAATGCGCGGACAGCGAAGAGGTTTTTTTCCAGCAGCAACAAGCGGATCAAATCAGGAAACTCCGAGAAAAATCGGAAAAGGAGACTGCCGAGAAATACAAGGAAGACCATAAACACCACTGTTTTCGATGTGGGACGGACAGTCTGGTGGAAGTCCAGAAGGGTAATTGTATCATCGATATATGTATCAACGAGGGGTGCGGTGCCGTCCATCTCGATCCTGGCGAACTTGAAACCATCCTTCAGGATAGGAATTTGATTAAAAATGTGAAAAAATCTGTCTTCCTTATCTTCAAATAGAACGGGAATAAGTATTTTCTCAAGGCAACCCAATCACAAACTGGATTGGAAAAACGGATTCCCTCACGTGATCACAGGTTCACGCCGACTCGGATTTGCCATACCGGAGCCCGTGTCGCGCCATGATAAAAACAGCCTCACAAAAAAAGTGAAACGCCCGATACAGCCGCATCGGCAAAGATCGGTAGAATGGATATGAGTCATCCCTTCAGACACTCAGACGATCTCGCAGAGAATTCTTAAATGTATTCCTGATTCTACGATCTTGACGAACCGGCAAATCGAAGATTGATTCCTGTTTGAATGACAAGAAAAAAGGAGATTTATCATGCGAGTCATGGCATTTAATGGCAGTCCACGAAAGAAGGGATGGAATACGGTCACCCTGTTGGAAAACGCCCTTAAAGGGGCAGAATCCTTAAGGGCAGAGACGGAACTGGTGCAGCTTTACGACCTAAGGTTCTCGGGGTGTATTAGTTGTTTCTCCTGTAAGAAACTCAGCCGGAAAGAAGATGGAGTCTGTGCCGTTCAGGACGATTTGACCTCCGTGCTGGATCGGGTCAAAGAGGCTGATGCTCTCATCATCGGTTCACCCATCTACTACGGATGCGAGTCCGCTTCCACCCGGGCATTCATAGAACGACTTCTTTTCCCCTATAATAAGTATGCCAAAGACCGTCGAAGTCTGTTTCCAAGGCGAATCAACACCGCCATGATCTATACCATGGGGGCACCTGAAGAGATCGCCAAAGAGATAGGCTTTGACCGTATGACCGTCATGACGAAGATGGCTATGGAGAATCATTTCGGGGCATGCGAGTTGCTTCTGTCAACAGACACTCTTCAATTCAGCAACTATGACGAGTACGAATCGGAAGCCTTTGATAAGGAGGCCAAAATCAAGCGACATGAGGAGGTATTTCCTGAGGATTGCAGGCGCGCGTTTGAGTTAGGCGTTCGCATGGCTTCCGGCCGGGTTCCGGAATTGAATCATGTCTAAGGCTTCCCGTCCGTTTCAAATCTTTGTCAAACCCATCGGATCTCTCTGCAACCTGAGTTGTTCCTATTGCTACTATCTGAAAAAAGCGGATCTTTACTCAAAGGGCGAGTCATTCCGAATGCCCGAAGACATCCTGGAAGAGTATATTGCTCAGCATATCAAGGCCTCCCCGGATTCAGTCATCAGATTTTCCTGGCATGGAGGCGAACCGACCCTCCTGGGTCTTGATTATTTCCACAGAATTGTCGCGGCACAAAAGAAACACAATCCCGCAAAGAGACAGATACTCAACGGCATTCAGACCAACGGGACCCTTTTGACTGAAGAGTGGTGTCGGTTCTTGGCGAAGGAGAGGTTTTTCATAGGGCTTAGCATGGACGGGCCTCAAGAGATACATGACAAATATCGCCTGGCTAAGGACGGAGCGCCCACTCATGAACAGACGCTTCGAGGATATCGTCTTCTGCGACAGCAAGGAATAACGCCGGACATACTATGCGTAGTAAACGCACATAACGTCCAATACCCCACAGAGGTCTATCGTTTCTTTAAACAGATAGGGGCCCGTTACATAGGGTTCCTCCCCCTGGTCGAGTTGCAGCCAGGGGCGGAGAAGGTTGTGACCCGGGACTCTGTGGCTGGGGAAGGATTTGGTCGGTTTCTCTGTACGATATTTGATGAGTGGAAAAGCCAGGATATCGGAAGAGTCAAAGTGCAGATATTTGAGGAAGCCGCCAATACGGCATTGGACCGGGAGCATGAGCTCTGTATATTCCGGGAGTACTGTGGGGATGTTCCGGTCATCGAGCACAACGGGGATTTCTTTTCTTGTGATCATTTTGTTGACGCCGAGCATCTTCTCGGAAACATCAAGAATAGGCCGCTCATCGAATTGCTGGAAAGCCGAGAACAGATCGCGTTCGGGCAGGCCAAATTTGACGGATTACCCCGTTATTGCCGAGAGTGCGAAGTCCTGCCCATGTGTAACGGTGAATGCCCTAAAAACCGGTTCATTCTGACACCGGATAGCGAAGAGGGATTGAATTATCTTTGTGCGGGTTATAGGGTCTTCTTTGCCCATAGCCGGGCATTTTTTGAAGAAGTGGGCAATCTATGGCGCAGGCAAACCCTCGAACAGAAGGGGCCACAAAAAGGGGCCGGGACAATCCCGGCCCGAACCAAAATTGGTCGTAATCAACCCTGTCCGTGTGGCAGCGGAAAGAAGTATAAGAAATGCTGTATGGGGAAGTGACCTCTTAGGTTATGCCCTACAACAGAACCTAAGTTTTCAATTTCTCTTTAAAGAACTCGATGGTACGTTTCCAGGCCAGCTGCGCAGCCTCTTTGTTATATCTCTCGGGATTCGTGTCATTGTGAAAGGCGTGTTGAGTCCCTTCATACATATAAATCCTGTAATCCACGGATGCCTTCTTCAGGGCATCTTCAAAGGCCGGGATACCGCTGTCAATGCGTTCATCATTTTCCGCATAATGTAAAAGCAGAGACGCTTTTATCCTGTGGACATCTTCGGCATTGGGCTGGTTTCCGTAAAAAGGGACCGCAGCCTTTAGATCAGGGGAGTTCACCGCAACCTGGTTGGCCATGCCTCCTCCCCAACAGAAACCGGTGACACCCACATTCCCGTTGGACTTTGGATGGGACTGCAAAAACTTTACTGCGGCAACAAAATTTTTCACAGTTGCCTCGTTATCCAGTTCCCGGACCAGAGTAAACGCCTTCATCGGATCTTCAGGCGTTCCTCCAACAGGAGTCAATGCGTCCGGGGCTAATGCCAGGAAACCTTCTACGCCCAAACGTCTGGCCACATCCTCGATATGGGGATTAAGACCCCAAATCTCATGGATGACGACCACACCCGGGACCTTCCCGTCTACTTTGGGTGTGACCAGATTGGCATGGATATCACCTGACGCCCCTGTGTAGCTTATGTACTCCGATCGGATGCGTGGATCATCTTTTGAAATGATTTCCGCGAGGGCATAGTCGTTCTCCAATAGCATCAGCAGAGAAGAGGCCGCAGCGGTACCTCCTGCAATGACCGCCATTTTGGCCAGAAATTCCCGCCGATCAATCATCCCTGTATCATAGTCCTTGTAAAGATCAATGAGTTCTCGTTCCATAGTCATTCCCTCCTTTTCTTGAATCAAGAATAGTGGTTAGTGAAAACGAGACGTTCCTCAGGTTGGCCAACTCCCTTATGTAGGGACTCCTTGGTACACCGGGCCTATTCCGGTCCCTGGACCACGGTCGGGACCACGAGTATAGGGCATGGTGCATGCCCGATCACATTCTGAGCCACACTGCCCATAAGAATCCGCTTGATCCCAGTCCGGCCGTGTGTCCCCATGACGATAAGGTCAATGGCTCTTTCCTTTGCCTCCTTCACGATTGCTTCGTGGGGTTTGCCCCCCATGCGAATGATGGTCTCGCAGGGGATATGGGCCTCGTCGATCTTCTGTTTTGCCTTTTCAGTGTGTTGTCGGACCTCTGCCGACATCTTGTCCGCGAGGGCCGGAGCGACTTCAAGTTGTTCGGGGTAGAGATCGACGACACCGATTACAAAGATTTGACTGTTGCAGATCCCCCCCAGGCTTATGGCCTGATCCACCGCTGCGTCGCTGAAGATGGAGCCATCAACGGCCACCAAGATCCTTTCACCCCTGGACAAAGGACATGCGAATTCTTCTTGTGTCATGTTCATTCCCTCCAAAAAGACGAGAGCTTCATAGGCGGTTATCGTCTGCCCGAAAAAATTGCCTTTCCTAGTGCATTCCTACAATGCCTAGCATGGACAGGATTACAAGAAGGACCACCCACAAGGATAAGAAAACATATACGTAAACTTTGTCAGAGGCATATGCTATCGCCGCGGCTATCAGGGCCCATAGGGCGACACTGCAGCCCAATGCCAGACCGAACTGCGTGAAACCATCACCGTAGGTCAAATGATTAAGGTAGAAGTGGCCTCCGGGAAATTCACCACCCACCTCCTGCCATACGGTCTGAGCATCCTTTCCTTCGAAAATGACTGTAAAGAGCTTGTAGGGATTAAGCACATTATTGCCCGGTGATGCCACGGATATGACCGGACCAACCATGCAGATGAGACAGGCAAGGATGGTGATCCAATAGACAATGGCACCATATACAATCTGCACAGGCGGTATCTTCGGGGTTTCTTGAGCGCTCATATCTTCATCTCCTCTAGGGTTCAGATCGCGTGAATTTGATGATCGATCGGGTGACGGCAGAGAAGATAATCAGGAACATCACGCCGTTGAGCCAATTCGGAACGGGACCGATAACACCCAGCATATTGAGACCCTTGCTCAGCAGCCCGAAGCATGAAAAAAACATAAATCCGATCAACAGGAATCTCACAAAGCCGGCCTTAACACGAATGAGAATCTGTGCGCCGAGTAGTCCGCCAAGGACCTGCCCCACCAGCCAGGGCGCTGCAAAGATGGGAATAATGGCCCCCATGAGCAGATAGGGCCACACGCCGATACAGTCACCCATTCCAAGGAGAACCCCGCTATTGGCGGCGGCGACCTTGAGCGGAACGCCCATGATCACGTTTTGTGCGGGCACGATGGCCCAGCCCGCCCCCAGTCCGAAGAACCCGGAGAGCAGACCCACCCCGACAATGGCACAGAGCACCCAGGCGGCCCTGGTCAAGGGATAGTCAATGACTTTATTGAGAGAGACTTCGTAATAGGGCTGTGAAAGCTTTAACCACTTGGTAAATGTGTCGACTTTCTTGACTTCGGGCCACTCGATCTTCTTTCCCCCCACCAGGAAATAGATGGCAAGGGAGGCGAGAATTACCCCTAAGGCAAGACGCACCAGCCCTTCACCAGTTTCCCCCAGGTGTTGGGCCACGATAATGGCCCCTTGGGCGCCTGCAAAGGCCCCCACACCGTAGGCGGCCGCGCAGAAGATACTGATTCTCAGGTTGGCCAGCCCTCCCTTCATGAAGGGGCCGGTAGACACCAGTCCACTGAACATGGCCACAATCAGACCCGTTGCCCTAATAATGAGGCTGTCCACTGGTGTAAAGGCCAGCATGAAGGGTGTAAACAAAACGCCCCCCCCGATTCCTCCTATGACGGCAACCATAGCTATGGCAAAACTGAGGAAAAAGAATCCGAAAAGCCATCCCCATATCGCTCCACCGGACATGGTTCCAGGCTCTGTTTCAGCGTTTCCCGTAAATAAGGCAAGTGCGATGTACGAGATAATGAGCACGAACAACATCACGTTTACTTCAAGTAACGGGGATCTGAATAATCTACTCATTCGTCCTCTCTTCCATCTTGTGATTTTTAGCACAAGCTTTTTTACACGATTATTTAAGGCATGTCAAATACAACTTCGCCTCTTTTGGCAGTCCTCATTCTTGACGATTTTCACGATGAGAAAGGATTATAGGCTTGCTTTTTCAGACAGCTCAGCGTATTTACCGCGACTCTGTTGAGAGGGAATGATGGTTGCGATTCAGGAGAATTGATACGCTTCTATCTCAAGCAAATTCACTCGAAATGGCCTGGAGTTCCTCCTGAATGTATTTTATGCGATCTACATCTTCTTCCCGTATCTTCGCCTGTTTTGATTCAACCCGCCCTTTGAGTTCCACGAGTTCACCTTCCATCTCCAAAATCGTTTTCAATAGGGCTGAACTCATACTTGGCGCCATCTCCTCCACCACGGGTTTCTCAATGGCGACCTCCCTGGCTTTGAGGATGAGCTGCTCTTTCCAACCGGGGACATGGGCCTTTAGTTGGAACTTCTCTTCGATTTCTTTGGCCAGAGTTTCACTGGCCGTCACTTCGCCATGGACCACAAAGACCTGAGGCTTTGACTCAAAGTGGCTGACCCATTCCAAAAGGTCCTTCTTATCTGCATGGGCCGAGAATCCTCCGATGGTAAATACCTTTGCCCTTACGGTCACATCCTCCCTGAATATCTTTACATGCTTGGCCCCCTCGATAATTCTTCGTCCCGTCGTTCCCTCAGCTTGAAACCCGATAATCACCAGGCTCGCACCCTCCCGCCAAAGATTGTGTTTCAAGTGATGTTTAATACGACCGGCCGTGCACATGCCGTTTCCCGCGATTATTATCGCTGAACCGGAGCTGGCGTTGATGGCCATGGATTCCTTGGTACTCGGCGTGAATTGGAGATTGGGCAGATCAAAGGGATCATCCCCCTGCGCCACAATGGCCTGGGCCTCTTCATCGTAGTACTTCTTGTTCTCGCGAAAGATTTCCGTTGCCTTGATGGCCAAGGGACTGTCCAGATAGACGGGTATATCGGGAAGCAATCCTTCCCGGTAGAATTCACCCAGGACATAGAGAACTTCCTGCGTCCTTTCCACGGCGAATGCTGGAATAATGATCTTTTCCCCATTTGACACAGCATACTCGATGGCTTCTAAGAGCTCTTCCTTGCTCTTTTCAAAGGATCGATGCAAACGGTTTCCATAGGTAGATTCCAGAAAGAGATAGTCTGCATCAAAGATCTCTTGTGAGTCCTTGAGAATCAGTTGATTTTTTTTACCCAGATCCCCGGAAAAGACAATCTTGGTCGTCCCGTCATCGCTTTCTATCCATAATTCCAGGATAGAGGAACCCAATATGTGTCCCGCGTTTCGAAGTCGTGCCTTTATTCCGGGCTCCACATCAATGACCTGGTCCCTATCCATAGGCATAAACAGCTTCATACTGGCCTCCGCATCTTCCGTAGTGTAAAGGGGGAGGACAGGTCCTTTCGACTGTCGCTTGTTTTTTCTTGTTTGCCATTCGGCTTCCAGTTCCTGAATATGGGCCGAGTCCAGTAGCATAATCCTGCAGAGTTCCGCCGTGGGGGGAGATGTGATGATTTTCCCTTGAAAACCGTCCTTCACCAGCTTTGGAATCCGGCCGCTATGGTCGATGTGGGCATGGGTGAGGAAAAGAGTACTCATCTGTTGGGGATCAAACCCCCAATCCATCCAGTTCCGGTCCTCCATCTGTCTCCCGCCTTGAAAGAGGCCGCAATCCACCAACACCTTCTTGCCCTGAGGAGACTCAACGAGATAATTGGAACCGGTTACCGATCCGGCTCCACCAAGACAGTCCACTCTGATCATTGTTCTCTCCTTCCTCTCAATTCTTAAATCATGTTTATCATCGTTTTTTTGACCACAAAACCAGAGGACACACCTGGTGACTAGTAGCCAGTAAAGGACACACGGGACTCTGCCTCAGTGGATTTCACTTATGGTAACACGAGCGGCCTCTGGGGTGTCCGGGCAACAGGGATTCCTGTAATTCCTATCCCAGCATTCTCAGTCAATAGGGATCCTCACATGGGTCTCTTCAGAGTAGGCGGAGTACCCATATGAATGATGAGTGCGTACCCGATAATAATAGATCATTCCCTTTTCCAGTCCAGCATCGATATACCTTGATACGCCTGGGCCCACCGAACCTATCTTTAAGAAATCCCCTGTTCTTCCCTTCTTCCTTTCTATCTCAAAGCCTAATTCATTTGAAGGATGGTCTTCCCAGGCCAACGTGATCTGCGTCTTGGATTCAGGATCTCTATGGATCTCTAGTTTGAAAGGTTTGAGTTTATAGTGGGCATTGCGATCCTTGGGTTGCCGGGGCAAGAACAGGATCTCAGAATCGTGGTATCCCTCCTTCCGGACTTGAAAATACCAGTCTTTCCAGCTTGCTCCTTCAGGAGTATCCTTCACAACAACACTTCGAGGTGTCTTATGATCTGTCCGATGTAACCGGTCACTAGATGGTCCCCAATAGATTGTTGCGTTGGGAGGGTCAGAGGTGATCGTGGTTTTGAGGGGCGTCAGAAAAAAGTCAAGATAGCGATGGGGCTCCTTTTTTCTACAGACGATTTCGGAATCAAAATACCCGTCTTTTTTGACTTGATAACACCAGCTTTTCCACTCTGAAATGTAAACAGACCTGGAATATGGGGTCTTATGTCCTGTCATGGAAAGATGTTCAGGATTCTTTCCCCAATAGATATCAGCCTGAGGAGGATCGCAAGTAATAATTTCTCGGACAGTGCCTGCACATCCTGAAAGGTGTAGGGCAGTAAAGAAAACGGTGCAGAAGAGAGCGCTGATCCGCATATGGTTGCACCCCGCTTATGAAATTGAATATCCCTGCAGCCCATCCTCCGCAGTAGCCTGTCCATCCTCCATAGCAGGATAGTACGTTGGACGGGCTACGGAGGATGGACAAGCTGCAGGAAATCTCCCGAATGTAAGGCAGTTTATTTTTGTAATTCGTTCGCCCCGTTAAATCCGTTCGAGTGGGCGAAACGCAATTTGACTAGACGTGCTAATCCCCGCTCTCTGAGCAGGAGAGTGTGCTTGTTGTGCATTTTCAACCATGCATGATGAGACATTGTTCAAGACAACTCTTTTCATCTTATATGCTGAGTTTCTCGATCTTTGCCCGATTCCTCAAACTTTCCAGCCAGTCTCTAAAGACGGTCCGTTGTTTTTCCATCATGAGTGACGCGCGGGCATCTTCCTTCTCTTGTTCGAATTTCTCCTTATCAATCCCCTCTCGTCCCTCCCAACGAATCACGAAGATGCCTCTGTTGTTCTCAAAGACCTTGTCGGGGTATTTTCTATCTTCAGAAAGGCCGAAAGCCGTTTCTTTAAAATCCGGATCGGATGGAGCCTGGGCCCCGGAATTTTCGCGTGTAAAAAAATCACTCTTCTGAATTGAGAAACCGCGCTCTGTTGCTAACTCCTCCCAGTTTTTACCCTCCTTTAATTCCTTTAAATACTCCTCCGCCACAGCTCTCGCCTTCTGGGCTGCAAGATAGGATACAAAATTCTTGGTCACTTCCTCTTCCACTTCCGTCAGTTCGGGCAAGTAGGAGGCTTTCTTGTCAATCACCTGAACAATATAGTCTTTGTTGTTGAATTCCAAAAGGTCACTGATATCATCTTTTTCAAGAGAGAAGATTTTGTTCTTGATTCCCGGGTCATCCCCTATTCCCGGGATGGCTTCATTCCTAGTGAAAAATTCACTCTGTTTTACGGGGACTTGATGCGCTTCGGCATATTGAGTCAGAACAACCCCCTCGTAAGGCATTTGGTCAATAAGGGATAGGGCTTTTTCATGGGCAGAGTCCCCAGTCGCGATTTGGAGCAGTCTACTCCTGATCTCATCTTTGACCTCGTCAAGGCTTTTGGGTCTAGCTTCCTTAATATCCTCAACCTTAATAATATGGTATCCGTATGAGGTCCTCACCAGGTCGCTTATCTCCCCCTTTTCCATCCCGAAAGCAGCGTCATCAAACGGTTTTGGCATATCACCCTGTGAAAAATAACCAAGGTCTCCGCCCTCCTCGCTGTTCGGACCCTCAGAGTATTTCTTTGCCAGGTCCGCGAAATCTTCGCCAGCCCGGGCCTTTTCGAGAACAGACAGG
This sequence comes from uncultured Desulfobacteraceae bacterium, assembly GCA_964520425.1. Classification (GTDB taxonomy): domain Bacteria; phylum Desulfobacterota; class DSM-4660; order Desulfatiglandales; family HGW-15; genus JAFGFY01. The sequence goes on along the minus strand of CAZFMX010000011.1, from coordinate 35,048 downwards.
GCCTTTTCCTTCACTTTTTCTTGCTCTTCTTCGGAATTATCTGCATCAAGTTTGAACAATATGTGCCTGGCTTTCACTTGCCGTTTCTCTTGATACAGGTCGATATTTTCTTCATAATAAGATTCTATTTCCTCGTCACTGATCACAACCCCGTCCGTAAAATCATTCGGGTCAATAGTAATATAGGCGATCTTGATCCTCTCCGGCATACGGTACTCTTCCCTGTGTTCAGCAAAGTAGTCCTCCAGGGCTTTTGGTTCGTACTCTACCAGGCCTTCATATTCTTCGGGCATAAACTGAACATAGCTGATCATTATTTTTTCGTTGTCAAATGTGTAGTCATCCAGGAGTTCCTGATCAGTGACCAATGAAAAAGTCGTTAGGAATTGCCTCAATTTTCTCTCAAGTAGCTGCTGCGAGATACCGGCCTCAAACTCCTCGGGGCTCATTCGATTCTGGCTCAGGAGAAAGTTATACCGTCTCTCATCGAAATGACCGTCGGTCTGAAAATAGGAATAAGCGAGGATTTCCTCCTGTATCTCTTTTTCAGTGATATCCATCCCGATCTTCTTGGCCTCTTGGTTGATCAGCCTTTGACTGATCAGGCTTTCCAGTGCCATATTATCAATATCAAGCATCTTCATCAGATCTTCATTTGCAAGATTACCATATTGTTGTTGTATGTTTTCACGAAGACGCCTTTTGGTCTCGTCATATTCTAACCGGCTGATAGGCTCTCCATTCACTGAAGCCACCTTCACGCCTTTCTTCTCTGTGAAAGAGTAGCCAAAGTAAAGGACGAAGAAAACACTGATCATCCCGATCATGACCTTGATTAGCCAGGATTTGGCATGTTTTCTCATTAGACTCAATAACATTGAGTTTTACCTCCCAAATGCATCATATCGTTATTTATCCCCCTTCAATACAGATGAAACCTCGGAAGAAGAGATCCCCCTTTAAAAGCTTTCGACCTCTTTGAAATTTCGTAAACTAGCACGATAAGCCCTGCCTGTCCATGAGAAATTAGGGACTGAAAGTCTTCATTCAGCATGGAGATGCACCGTGAAGCCTTTGACGCAAAATGGGTATTCTTGCTATGATGCAATTCTAGCTTCGACCAAAGGGAAGGAGATATTTATATGAACAGAGTCGCGACAGGCCTGGATGTCTTCCAGGCAGACTACTTCACGAAATTGAAAGAACAGAGACTGGGGCTCCTTTCCAATCAGGCCTCCCTGAACAGCCGGCTTGAATCGGCCAAAGAAACGATCTCCCATGTATTACCCGGTCAGCTCAAGGCCCTCTTTGGTCCTCAGCATGGGTACTGGGGGATAGATCAGGAGAACATGATTGAAACCGATCATTCCTTTGACAAAGCATTGAATATTCCCTTGTTTAGTCTCTACTCCGAAACCAGAGAACCTTCCCAGGACATGCTTGACCTGATCGACACTTTAATCATCGATTTACAGGATGTGGGAACAAGAGTCTACACCTTCGCCTCCACCATGCTCAATTGTCTCAAGGTGGCGGCCAAGAGTGGCAAAAAGGTGGTCATTTTAGACCGACCCAATCCCTTGGGGGGTGAAGAAGTGGAGGGCAATCTTCTGAAACAAGAATTTTTATCTTTTGTCGGTCCTTTCACCTTCCCTATGCGCCATGGTCTGACCATGGGAGAAATGGCCCAAATCTTCAATGAGATTCTTCACATTGACGCAGACTTGGAGATAGTGCCCATGAAGGGGTGGATTCGAAGTATGATTTGGCGGGATACCGGTCTGAAATGGATGATGCCCTCACCGAATATGCCCCTGCCTGAAACAGCCCAGGTTTATCCCGGCCAGGTCATCTGGGAAGGAACAAACCTGTCTGAGGGGAGGGGAACATGCAGGCCTTTTGAGATCTTTGGAGCACCATTTCTCGACACAGCCGCGATTAAGCGGCACTTGAACCCTAAGGCGACGATAGGAATTCATTTGCAGGAAATCTGCTTTTGTCCCACATTTCACAAATGGAGAGGAGAGATCTGTCGGGGATTCATGATTCATGTCCTTGATCCCCACGCCTATCATTCGTTTTTCTCTACCATTGATATCCTTAGAGCGATCACAGATATCCATGGTGAGAAATTCACATGGAAGCCCCCTCCATATGAGTATGAGTACGAAAAAATGCCGATTGATATCATTTTGGGGGATTCAACTCTTAGAAGAGAAATCGAAAAGGGTGAAGGGATCACTAAAATTAGAAATGACTGTGACGAAAAGCTTAAGGATTTTCTTCAATGGCGTGAGTCTTTCCTCCTTTATCCTTAACGGTATTTAACATACCATGCATTTAATACAGTCTCTTGGGCTGTGCCTGCGCCCGTCATCTCTGTTTTACTTCTTTTGGCCTCCACTGATCCATTTGTCGATGGCTTCTTTGTCGAATCTCCACACTCTACCGATACGGATGGCCGGTATTTTGCCCTCAGCAGCATATTTGCAGATGGTAATCTCATGCAACTTCAGATATTTGGCTAATTCCTTTGTTGTCATTATTTGTGGCATGTTATACTCCTCAATCTCATTCTGTTATATCAATCCAGTCATTGCTAGGATTTTTATACTTATTAATAGCACTTAAAACGTATAAAGTCAATAAAAAACTGCTCATAGTAAAGAAAAATACCTTATCTTTATGTAATTAGCCTATATTAGATCTGATTGAATCTCTATTCTGAATAATTAAGGATAACTATAAGTTATGAATCGTAAGCATCCCCTTATGTTGCTGCTTCAGGTCGCTTTTACCTTCTCATTTACACCTGTCGTCTCTTAGAAATTGAAGACCTTCTATGATGGAGATATTATCCTTCTAGTGTCATGTCTCAGGAATACCTTCCATCATTTTAACAGGATCTAAGACACGTTGGGGACATGGGGGTCTCTTGGAGTAGATATTGCCTTGGGGGAATAGGTTCTAGATTTCCTATCAGATGAGCAGATTCTCTTAGATTAAAAGAGGGAGTAGAGAAGACTATTTCAGGGTTTCGAGTCTTTGTTCGGCCACTTTTGTCTGGTCAGAATCGGGAAACGCACTGACAATCCTCTTAAACAAAATCCGGGCGCTGGTCTCATCCCCTTTCTCCAAAAAGGCCATGGCCTGCTTTAGCATGGCATCGGGGACTTTGTTCCCTTCCGGATATTTCTTTTTAACATCTTCGTAGGCTGCGATAGCGCGGTCATACCTCTTCAAGGCCATATAACACTCCCCGACCCAATATTGCGCGTTGTCAGCGAGTCCGGATTTCGGATATCTCTCCAGAAATCTCCTAAACCCTTCTATGCTCTCCTCAAATCTCCCTTGATCAAAAGACTCTTTGGAGGCATTGTACAAGGCCTGCTCCGTCGATATTGACCCATCAGAGCCTTCCGTCCCGGTTTCCTCCCCTTCAATCGGGCTCCCGACCTCCGCACGATTCTCGGCAGCGGGAATTCCCTGTCCAGAATGGTTATATGGCCGCCTGATTCCTGACTCAAGATCCGCCAACTTTTTCTTAAGGGCCTCTAAACTGAAAAGCATGTCGCTTAGATCCCTTTCCACAATGCCGTTGATGACGACTCCATTGTCCTCCACTTCCTCAGACAGCCTTACCGTATCTTGCTCCAGTTGATCTATCTTATTCGCGTTTTCAGCCTCTTTGTCCTGAATTGCCTTCAACTCACCATTCATGGTCTGCTGAAGTGCGGTAATACGTCCCTCGAGGGAAACAATTTGATCATTCAGATAGGTCAACTGTTGATCATAGGCACAGGAGCCCACACAGAAGAGGAGAAGGAAGGTGAGTATCGTTAATCGAGAAATGTGGATTGTGCGTTGTATAGTCTTCATGACAGCCCTCAGACGTCGCCCCTTTAAGCTCTATAGAGTGACAATCCTTTGAACTCGGTTCAACTGCGTTGCGATGGTCCACTCAGACCGAGACGTTTCAGAAACGTTCTTTTCTACTCGTCAGGGCATTCAGGGCTACGCAGGCAGAGAACCATAGAGGTAAATGAGAGGATATCGCTCTCCCCTCATTCCCCTATACATTCATGGTCTGTATCGTCGATGATTCGAGACTATTTCACAAGGACGAATTGATCGTTCCTGTTTTTGGCCCAGGCATCCTCGCCGCTTCTGGGATCAAGGGGTCTCTCCTCACCATAGCTTATGGTGGACATACGATCCCCCGACACACCCAGGGTAGCAAGGAAATCCTTGGCAGCATTGGCTCTTCTATCACCCAGGGCCAGGTTGTACTCGTTGGTGCCCCTCTCGTCACAGTTTCCTTCAATCCTTACGGCGTATTTCGGGTTCTTCTTCAGATAATCCGCCTTTTTTACCAGAACAGCTCTGGCCTCGGCCGTCAATTCCGATTTATCAAAGTCAAAGTAGATATTGACCGATTCAAAATCCTCCATCTCTTGCCGAACCATTGCCTCCTGTCTCATCCTTTCCTCTTGTTCTCTGCGTGCTTGTGCAGCCCTTTCTTCAGCCTCACGCTGGGCCTGCAACTCCGCTTCAGTGGGACCAGGAGGTGGTGCCGGAGCGACCTCCTCTTCCACAGTGGCCTTTTTGGTAGCACATGATGTCATCAGAAAAAGTGCCGAGCACACAAAAGTCAATGCAATCAAAACCATCATCGTCTTCTTATTCATACCCTTTTTACCTCCTGATCATGTAAGTTATTGAATTCAATAAACAAAGGGCCAATTGATGAGTGTTTTCGCGGTAAGCTTATCATCTTCTTATTCCGATTTCAAGACATTACGCAATCTATTTCAATACTTAAATACTAGAAGTACTTTGCCTGAATACTGAGGGCCCCGCAAAAGGTTCTCTTCACACCTTCCGAATGAGCCGTCATCGCTGTCTTTAAAGAGGACGACTTCTATCGTCACACACGACTCAATCAACCACCCACGATGGGGAGGTCTGCGCCCCTTTTAAAAAAGTAATTCTTCTCTGATTCTGCCCATTCTCGTTCATGATATACAAATGGTACTCACCTCTCCTGTTTGAGCTGAACACAATATACCTTCCATCAGGAGACCAACAGGGGTCCTCACTGTCTCCCTGGTCTTCAGTCAGTTTTTTCAGGTTACGCCCGTTTGAATCCATGGTGTAGATATTGTATCGCCCCTCCTCATAGCTTGAGAAGGCGATTCGATCCAAACTGGACCAGCTTGGACATTGGTTGTAGTTTCCCTGAAACGTGAGTCTCTCTTCCCTGCCGGACTCCAGAGTCCGTACATAGATCTGAGGAGATCCGGACCTGTTGGACACAAAGGCAATCTTCTTGCCGTCCGGTGAAAAGGTGGCAGAGGTGTTGATACCCCCGCGGCTGGTCACTCTTTTAACGGTTTCGCGGGTCAAGTCAATGGAAAAGATATCCGAGTCACCCTTCTGGCTCAGAGTGAACACCAGACTCCTTCCGTCAGGGGCCCAGGAAGCTCCACTATACAAGCCCTTTCTGTCCAGAAGCGTCCGGATCTTTTTTGAAGTGTGGTTTGTTATGTAAAGCATCGGGGTGTCTTTCTTGTAAGAGTAATAGACAATCTTGTCTCCCGACGGCGACCATCTTGGGAAAAGGGCGATACTCTCATCAAAGGTCACCTGTTCCACATTGTATCCATCATAATCCGATATGTAGACCTCCTTATGCCCTGTGGAAGTAGACACAAAGGCAAGCCTGGTCAGAAACATCCCTTTACGGCCAATTACCTTGTACATGATCTCATTTCCGATCCTGTGTATCAAAGCCCTGTAATTATCTACCTTTCCCAGAAACCGGCGACCGATGATTTGACGGCCCGAGAAGACATCATACAACCTCGCCTCCACTTCAAGGTTGCGGCCGACAACGGCATATCTCGCCATGAGGAGAAAGTCCGCTCCTATGGCAGACCAGCTCCTGTTATCTGGGGACAGTGTCCCGTCCCCTGTCTCTAAAAAGGCAGCCTTATCCATGGGTGTGAAATAGCCACTCAAATCCAGATCATTGGACACGACTGCTGGTAAGGCCGTAGACAGTTCCGGATAGGTCTCATCGTTGGTTAGATTCGTAAAATCCGGAATGGCAATATTGAACTTCTTTGTCGAGAACCTATCGATTTCAATAGAAATCTGGCACCATGCCTGTAAAGGCAACAAAAATTGGAGCGCCAGAAATATCCCCAGCCAAGGGGCTGCCTTCATTTCTCTACAGATTCTGTGGATTGAAAATAATTTCGATTTCAGCATAGCTCTTCTTGTAGATTTCAGGAAAAGGGGGCAAAGGGTCGGATCTTTTGATCGCTTTTAGAGCCGATTCGTCAAAGAGGGCGTCCCCGCTGCGCCTCTTTATCTTGGTCTCTAAAATGGTCCCGTCTCTTCTTACTGTAAGCAAAAACGCGGCTTTCAGCTCTTTTCTCTCGGGTTCAGCCCAATTGCTGTAGATCCTGCCCTCCACCTCCATTTTATAGATCTGCATGGGAATGCCTTCCACGGATTGCCCTGTGCCATCTCGAATGGTAGAGCCCCCAAACCGGCTTTCCAATGAGGCCAGGGTCCTCTCAAGACGGGCCTCTTCTTCTTTTTCGGATTCTTCTTTTGATTTAATCTTGTTTTCGATCCTGGAAATCGCATTGTCTATGCGTTCAGAAGGAGAGATGTCGGGTTTCTTTGCGGAAGATCTCTTGATTTCCACCGTCCTTTTAGCGATAACAAGCGGTTTCTTCTTCTCTTTCGGTTTTGAAATGCGCTTGGCCTGCTCATCACCTTTTACCACTGTCTTCTTTTTTTCCTCTGTCGGGTTCTTCGCTTGTCTCAGTTCCAGGGCATCTCGTGCGGGCATTTCCACCAGATCGACCGAATAGATGACACTATCAGACCGTCGGGTGGACATGGCCTCGGGAACAAACAGGAAAAAAGAGAAAATGCAGAGATGAAAAACGATGGATAGCCCCAGCATCGAGTGCCATTTCATCTCCCGCGGACTCCTTGAGGCCTTTTTTCCATCCTTAGTTGTCATCGTTTGAGAATTCACCTCAGAATACACCGTATTCTTTCTTATGACTAAACATTTAAAAAAACTAGTCTTCCGGCTCTGTGACAATCCCTAGTTTCTCTACCCCCGCCCTCTTGATACTCGCCATCACGTGTACAACAAATCCATGTAGGGCATCCTTGTCGCCCTTTAAGAGTATCTCGTTATCTCGGCGGTATTTCATAATCGACCTTATTCTATTCTCAAGGTCTTCAGGTTTTATCTCAGTCTTTTCCAAAAAGATACGCCCCTCCTTGGTCACGGTCACGATCAAGGGATCCTCACTGGTTTTCACACTTTTTGCCGTCGTCTGTGGAAGGTCGACCGCCACGCCCTCTATCATCATAGGAGCAGTGACCATGAAAATGATCAACAATACGAGCATCACATCCACTAATGGCGTGACATTGATATCCGACATGAACCTTTTCCCATTGTTCATACCCATCATATGGCAGCTATTCCCCTTTTTGAGTCATTTGTTTGTTCAGTAAATGTCTTCCCACCAAACTCAGGAAATCGGATGTGAAGGTATCCATCTCTGCCCTAAGCACAAGGACCTTCTGACTGAAATAGTTAAATGCGATCACCGCAGGAATCGCCGCGAACAGACCTGCTGCCGTTGCAATGAGGGCCTCGGCGATTCCCGGTGCCACAACGGCCAGACCGGCTGAGCCCTTCAACCCTATTCTCATAAAGGAGTCCATAACCCCCCAGACCGTTCCAAACAGGCCGATAAAGGGGGTCGTATTGCCTGTTGTAGCCAGAAAAGATAGGGCTGATTCCAGTCTGTTATTCTGGTCAATGGTCGTGCGCTTCAAAACCCTTTCCACATTATCAAACATCCGCTGCATAGCTACGTCTTTGTCTGTGGATTCAGGATGGGATTGAATCCTGCTCATTTTCTTGAATTCCGAATACCCGCCTCTAAAAAGATGAGCGACTGGGCTGTATATCAGGTCATCACATTCCTCATAGAGTGTATTCAGTTCCGGAGTTTCCCAAAAGGTATCCAAGAAGACGGTCGTCTCCTCTTTGGCCTTTCGAAGTTGTCTCCATTTCATGAAGATAATGGTCCATGACACGACCGAAAACAAAAGAAGGATCAGCAGAACGAATTTGACCATCAAGCCCGCTCCTGCGATCATGTGAACGATATCATTTCCGAATGCCCCGTCCGCGGATAGAGCAGTAGGGAGAGAACCAAGAGTGATGAGCGTTATAGAAATCATCGTTTCCTCATTTCGTTAGAAATATTCATACTTCCCATTATATACTTCCTGTAATTCTATGACTAGTGTTGTGTCCCAGAAACAACATATATGACTCTGAGTAAATCCCGCGACACGTGATAGAAGGGTCACGAGGGTCTCTTTTCAGTTTCACCACTCAAAAGACACCCAGGCCTGTAACATCTCCAAGCCGTTCCACGATCTCTGAATAGATAGTGGTAAATCTGAAAAGAGACCCTCGTGGCCCTAGTCAGAATCACACGGCATGACATGGCTTGTGTTACTTCCGATATACGACATGAGGTCTTCAAGCGTCATTCCCCGAGGTTCTTTGAATGAGGAAAACCCATCCCGAGACGTTGCCCAAAGGGATTCAACAACTGTATGCTCGTCTCCTCTCCTTCGGTCACCTCTTCACAACCTTCTGGGAGTACCATCAAAGCTTCTTTCTGAGCCATGGCCCGCAACCTGCTCCTTTCTCTGATGGGTTGAACCATAGCACCTTCTTCACCGATAGTAAAACGCGCATCAAAGAATTGGGTCCACTCCTTGTATCCCCGAATGGTCTCTTTCGCACGAGCCCTAACCCAGGGAAAGGGTGGACGTGTACAATCTTCCATTGCAAGAAGCCCAGGCAGGGCCAACTGAGTAAAGGCCATTTCATTGGCTGAAGGGGCTCCTGGCAGCAAGAAAAAGGGTTTCTCCTTCAACAGCCCAAAACCTGTAGCCTTTCCCGGTTTCATTTTCACCTTATGATACACGCCCTTCCAGCCGAGATCGTCAAGAACCCTCATGATCAGATCCCGTTCACTGCCCCATGCCCCACCGCTGGTTATAAACGCATCCACATAGGGAAGTTGTTTCATAATAGCCGATTGAATCTCTTCTTTCCGATCAGAGACCTGTTCAACTCGATAGGAAATGGCATAAAGGGAAAGCCAGGAGCATATTTCCACCATGTTGCTGGCATACAATTGGCCTTCCGTAAGAGGATTACCCGGAAGTACGACCTCATCTCCTGTGGCGATGACCGCCACACGCGGGGCTTTTCGTACTGTTCCCTTTTCAAATCCAGCCGAGGCCATAAGCCCTAGACGGGCTGGCGTCATGAGTTCACCTTTGGAGAGGACGACCTCTCTTTTTTGAACATCGGTTCCTTTCCGGAAGACATTTTCACATGGTCTCACTGAATTGTAGCAAAGAACGACCTCATCGTGCCTGGAACAATTCTCCTCCATGATAACAGCATCAGCACCATGGGGCATGGAGGCGCCCGTGGTGATAGCGATAGTCTGACCCCCTTTGACACTCAGGTTCGAAGAATTTCCGGCCGTTATATGCCCGGCAACATCGAGTTGAACGGGATTCTCTTTGCCTGCCCCCGCCAGGTCCACCGATCTGACTGCATAGCCATCCCTCAAGGAACTATCTACAGAAGGGGAGTCTACCTTAGCAACGATATCTTTCAGCAGGATTCTTCCTGTCAACTCTTCCAGAGAGACTATCTCTGTCTCTGTAAAAGGAACAGAAGAAACGGTGAGGTCGAGTGCTTCATTAAATCCAATAAGATGTTTCATGTGGTTTTTCTTCACCTAGATGGGTGAGGCATCTCGAACCAACCTTCGAGAAGATCGGATCATTTCGTTCATATAGCAAAGCCTTTGAAGACTAAAAATCCTCATACGTTGACTATGAGCGTTTTAAGTCAAATCGTTCGACCAGAAAGAGGGCAAGCCCTCTGACGTCATTCGTAGAAAATCGGGGCACACCAAGATCCACGTTCGTGTCCGTCATCAAAGCAATGAGTGTTTCATCGTTCCGGCAAAGAGGTTGAGAGTGGACCTCTCTTCTAAATACCTCTACCTTGGGTTTATCCTTTCTCTTATACCCTTCCGCCAGAATGATATCCACGCCAGGGAAGAAGAGGGCCAGCTCATCAAGGCTGTGATCATGGTCCACGTCCATGATCATCCCGATCCGCTTGGGTGAGGATATGATGCTTGTCATAGATCCCGCCTGTTTATGTCTCCAGCTGTCTTTCCCTGGTCGATCCATCTCAAAACCATGTATATCATGTTTGATAGACCCAACCTGCGACCCCATCCTATTGAGTTCAGGAATAAGCTTCTCCATTAGGGTGGTTTTTCCTGATCCCGATTTTCCTACAATGCACACAACAGGTGCCGTATCTCTCTTCAGAAGCATACTATTCTCATCTTGACGTTTAAAGGCCGTTTAGATCCCAAGAAGGCTTCATACCCGTCATTTCGTCTCCCTAAAGATCATTTTGAAAATCTTATCATCTGCCTCTACACAGCTTTTTTTTAACTGGGTGTACTTCTCCAGCAGTTCCTTCCCCTCCCGGGTGAGTCTGGAACCCTGTTTCCTATCGGTATCCACAATCCTGACCTTCAAATAGCCTTCCGTTACCTTTATCTTGCTCCAAACCCCTTTGTAGGACATCTTCATGATTTTGGCCGTCTGGTTTATGGATCCCGTCCTTTCTATGTTCTCCAGAATCGTTTTTCTCCCCTCTCCAATGATGATATTGCCATCTTCATCCACAACCCACTGTCTAGATCTTAATTTCAAGGATCCCATGACTCTCCTCCGCCAAAATGCTTACTCCACTTCCCTCCAAAACTCTCCACTTCTGGATGGATTATACCCGCCCAAAGCGATGACTCTCTCTCTAAAGTCCTTAGATTGAATGGTCTCAAGGACTATTTGAATACTTGCGTTTTCCAACATGGACGACGGAATGACGAGGTCGTATTGCTCCCTTTCCACTGGGATGAAATCCAGATCAAGGGCCTTTGCAGCCGCATAGATTCCCATGCCACAGTCGGCTGTGCCGCTCAATATGTCAACCGCCACGGCCATATGGGTAAATTCCGTGTGGTTATATCCTTTAATGCCTTCCGGTTTAATCCTCAACTGCTCCAATTTGTGATCGAGAAGTACGCGGGTACCGGACCCTGTCTGACGGTTGACAAAACAAATGTCCTCTCTCATGAGATCATTGATATCTCTTATGCCTTTAGGATTTCCTTTTGCCACGATGAGGCCTTGATCTCTCAGGACCAGATGATAGACACTCACCTTGGTTCCCTTGAGATATCTCTTGATATAACTCAGGTTGTACTCACCGGTGTCGGTATCCAAGAGATGAGAGCCTGCCATATGACAGGTACCTTTCTTGATCGCTATAAGCCCTCCCAAACTCCCCACATTACCCGATGAAATCCGGACGCCGTGGCCGCGCCGTCTGATTTCATCCCCAAGAATGTCTATGGAAATATCGTGACTGCCGATCACCACCACCGTGTTTAAGATCTCTTCTTCATCTACCAAAAGCTCTGCATCCACTTCTTCATCCTGCTTGACTCCTTCAGACAGGCCCGGAATGCGAAGGAGTCCCTCTGCCCTTGTCAGTGTCGTAATAGAACCCGCAGACCTGGGCAGCGGCGTCGCCACAATCTTCTCACCCACCCTGCCAATATTAACCCGCAAAAACTCCTCAATACCCAATTTGGATGGAATATCTCTGGAGGGTTGAACCGATATGGACCTCCTCTTGGGAGGGGGGTACCCTTGAAAGCTGCTTAAAAGTGGTCGAACAAATTGATCAAATGATAGGGTGGCTGATACGGGATAACCCGGATTTCCAATGACCGGTTTCCCTTTTATCGCCCCCAGAATAGTGGGCTTACCCGGCATCATCGCCACACCATGCACAAGGACTTCTCCCATATCCCGAATGATTTTAGCCGTGTAGTCCTTGCTCCCCGCAGACGAACCCGCATTGATAATAATCAGATCCGCATCAGAGTCTACGGCTCTTTTGAGGACCTCACGGATATTTTCCTCAAAGTCGGAGACAATATCGTAAACCACTGGAATGCTTCGGCATTCTAACACAAGTCCGGAAAGTATCAGGGAATTATACTCTATAATCTGCCCCTTTTCCTGCCGGATAGGTTCTACCTCTTTTTTGTGGTGGATCAACTCTGAGCCAGTGGGTATGATCACCACCCTGGGCTTTTTCCAGACTCTCAAGGAATAGATACCAGCGCTAACGAGGGCTCCCATATCATAGGGACGTATTGGGTGATTCTGTGACAAGAGTAATTCGGTGGCGACGATATCCTCCCCCACTTTTCTGACATGCTGCCAAGGATAGGCCGGCGATCGAATCTCGATTTTCTCTTCATCGAGCTGATGGACCTTCTCCACCATGATGACTGCGTCAAAGCCATCCGGTATGACTTGGCCTGTGTTAATCCACATGGCATCCCGACCTATTCTCAGGATCCTTGGATTTCTCTCAGTAGTCCCGTAGGTCGCCTCCGCAGAAACGACAATCCCATCCATGGCTGCCGAGTGATAGGAGGGGGCAGACATCCTCGAAAAAACGGGTTCTGCTGTGACACGCGCCAGTGAATTTTCTATAGAAATCTCTTCCGAACCGGTCCGTTGGTTTGAACTGAATCTGGAGAAGAAAATACTTTTGGCCTCCTCCAGGGTTTTCATGGACAAATAAACATTCCTTTTCAATGGAACTCCCCTTTCTTGGGGTTGAAGATCATCACTCTCACCTTCTCCCCCTGATAGAGGCCTTCTGTGTTCCTTTCCACTCTGAGCAGGCCGTCCGCTTCCACTAGGGTTGAAATCAGACCCGACTTCCCGAAAATAGGCTCCGCGACAAGATTCCCTTCTCTTCTTTTCAATTTTACACGGAAATATTCTTCCCTTCCACTAGCCGATTCAATGTTTCGACTCAACTCCGCCTCGATCTCATCATGGAGGCTCTCAGAAAGATGATCTGTCCCTGACAGCCTGCTCAAAAATGGCGCCAGGAAGATCTCAGCCACAACCATGGCTGAAGCCGTATGCCCTGGAAGGCCAAATACGGCTTTAGTCCCAATCCTTGCAATGATAGTCGGTTTGCCTGGACTGATGGAAATCCCGTGGACGAGCAACTCCGTATTCTCGAAAGACTCAAAGACTTTGAGGGTGAGATCCATAACGCCCACCGAACTCCCCCCTGATATCCATACAGTATCTGCCTTTTGAAGACCCTTCTCAATCCTAATCTTGATCTCTTCAAAATCATCTCGGCATAATCCGAGATTCACAGGTTCCGCATCGGATTGTATACAAAATGCACTCAGCGTATAGCTGTTGATATCCCTCACTTCTCCCGGCTCGGGCCTTTGGGTCACAGGAATGACCTCGTCTCCCGTTGAGATAATGGCCACCCTGGGCCTCTTGTAAACGGTGACCTGAGACAAGCCTAATCCCGCCATAACACCTAGGTCCTGCGGTCTTAGGGGGCGACCTCCTTTCTTGAGGACCGGAACCCCTCTCTTGAAATCATCATCTGGAAGAATCACATTCTCCAGAGGCGATATGGCTCGGGCCACTTCAATCGTCTTCTTATCCAGATTATGGCAGTATTCCACCATCACAACGCCATCCGCGCCTCGGGGCAACATCCCACCAGTAGGCATCTTGACAGCTTCTCCCGGCTTCAAGGCAACAACTGGCTTCTTGCCCATTTGTACTTCACCACTCACTTCCAGAATAGCCGGCAAGGCTTCAGTGGCTCCGAATGTATCTTTGGCCCTTACTGCGTATCCATCCATGGAAGACCTGTAGAAGCCCGGTAAATTCTCCGGCGAGACGACATCCCGGCTCAAAATCCTGCTAAAGGCATTCTCCAATGGAACCTTCTCTTCTCCCAGGGGGCCAAAATTCTTGATGATTTCAAAGACCTCTTCCGGAGTTTTCACTTTAAGAAACAAACCCTTTATACCTCACAAGAAACCTGTTCTCTCTTCTCTTTTGAATCTTGTGGGATTATGTCATGATAGAAATAACACCTCAACTAAAAACAGCATCCGGCCATTGACGGTTATTTCTAAAAGCCCTCTTTTACCCCGCTGTAATATCTTGTTAGCCGTTCGGCTCGTCTTCGACCCTGCCTCGACCGTGCATTTTAAAAATCCCGGGGGCTATCCACAGGAACTCTTGCAAAGGACACTTATGAGCACATTAGTGAAAATGAAGAACAATATCTGTATTCTTTTGTATACAATTTCACAACCTTCAGTTCGACCCATCAGATATTTTCCTGTTTTTTCAGGGTGTTATATGATTTTAGCCTAGAGGAACAATTCTTGCTTTGTTTATATCTGCTGATCCGAATAGACCCTCTTTAACCCTTTGGTATAAAGGAATAGACAATATGATGTCCCATCAAGAGCATATACGTTCATTAGCAAAAGAGGCAGAGCTTTATAGAACACAGGGCCTATTTGAAAATTCGAGAAAAAAATATGAACAACTTCTTCAATTTATTGAGAAAAAACAATTCCGTGGCTATGAAGGGCTTGCGGACCAAGTCAGGAACAGGATCCAAATTGTTGATCAAACCCTCATTGAGATAGACCAAGAAACAGAGACAGAGGAACTCGCCAAAGACACCCAAGAAATGATCAAGGATTTGTTTTCCGTTGCGCGAACTAAGGAAGCGGCCAGAGTCGAAGGAGCGCTCGCCCTAGCTGGATTCGGTCAGCATGAGAGGGCCTTGAAAGAATTCGAAGAACTTCTGAAGGAGGGCGTCTTGCCGGTTGTGGCGGCTAAGAATATCTTGAGATGTCACATGGAACTCTCGTCGCCAGACAAGGCCGTTGAACAGTTTACGGAATGGGTCTCGTCCAGCAATGTCTTATCAGCCCAGGAGTTAAAGCTCATAAGAGAGTTCCTTAAGGGACTTCTGAAAGAAAAGGATACTGAGGCACGACTTCCCCAGTTGGGCTTCACCTCCCAAGCCAGCAATACGGCCGAAGAAGAACAGATTTCGTCGGTTAACGTGCAATTGAGAAACGGTCCTCGCAAAGGGGACAACATTGAGTTCAAGGTCACCTGCCAATCGGGAAATACCATCAGCGTCGACATCCCGGAAAAGCAGCGAGAGGTAGCCGATGCCTTCAGACCTGGGCTTCGATTGCCGGAATTGCAGTGTTACTCACCCATAGCCGTTTTCAAGGCCAGTGGTATTGTGCTCAGAAAAACCAGGTTTTCCCCCGGGAAGAAACAGGGCAAATATACGCTGGACATCTCTATAGACGACGAATAATTTAGTATCTTTTCCTGAAAGCAAATCGAGTCTGGAAACCTCTGCGACAGATTTGAAGGGGGATAGGAAGGAGAACCCCTGGAGATATGTGTAAGAGGGAAATCTGCACAAAATGGAATTCTGTGACCTGAAATGCCGTTATGCAGACTGGCCGAAGGTCGAGGCCTCGGACGGCTCCGGTAGTTGCCGTACTTTTCAGGCCATCTCCTGCAAGAAAAAAGGCTGCCTCGTGCACAAGAATGCACCCTGTCCTGACAAGGAAAACCGATCTCAAGATCACCTTGACTAGTTACAGTTCAACCCTTTCCAGAAAATTGCTGATGGCGCCATCATATTGATGTGTAAGTCTGAAGACTTTTTTGGCCAAACGAAATCTTGTCTCAAGGGATGTCATCCCATTCAAATCCCTCATCTCGTTCAGCACCACTTCGTAATCCACGGGATTAGTAATGACCGTCACATCCCTGAAATTCTTGGCCGAAGAACGAAGCATGGCAGGACCTCCGATATCAATTTCCTCAATGGCGTCGTCCAATCTCACCCCCTCTTTTGCAGCAGTCTTCTCAAACTGGTAGAGATTGACCACGACGAGATCGATGTTCTCGATCCGGTGTTCCTTCATCACTCGCATATGTTCCGGATTGTCTCTCAAGCCAAGGAGGCCTCCGTGGACTTTCGGATGAAGGGTCTTCACACGACCATCCAGCATCTCCGGAAAACCCGTGTACTCGGAAATGTCGGTAACAGGAACCCCTCCCTCTCGCATCACCCTAGCAGTACCTCCGGTGGACAGGATCTGAACTCCAAACTCAGAGAGTGATTTCGCGAAATCAACCACTCCCGTTTTGTCCGTCACACTGATAATCGCTTTCTCGATCTTCCTCATCTCTCGTCCTCCAAAATCGATTCCATGATTCTTTTGGGAACCATCTATATATAGTCCATGTGACATTGTTTATCAAGCCGTAAGAACGAGGAGCATGATATCTTAACCTAAGAGATCAAAAACGACCATCAGATTTCTTTATATACCGATGACAGTGGGTTTTGGGAGAATCTTGGGCACCAGCAACGTGCTAGATGCAAGGCGCCGAGGAGGTCGAACTGAGGCGTATAATTAATACGCCGCAAGGAGAAACGATCGAAGGCAACACAGCAGATGACAGCTTGATGGTGGATCAGGGGAGATTAAAAACTTTGACAGAAAGTCAATTAATCTGTACATATCACTCTAAAAATGAATCCTTTATACGCCACATATACGGTCCTTGTTTCCGGGATTTTCGTATCAGTCTTCCCCTTTTTTTGGCTATATTCCGGTCTGACCGGACGTTACAGAAAAGGGCTAAAAGAGCGTTTGGGACTTCTCCCCCAGGGACTGGCACAACATCTGGCAGGTTTTCCCCGTATCTGGATTCATGCCGTATCTCTAGGAGAGGTGAGAGTGGCTGCCCCGATCGTAGAATCCCTTAAAAAACGCTTGCCAGACTCTTCTATCATCGTCTCGTCGACAACAGATCACGGCATTGACCTTGCCAGACAGACCTTCGGAAAAGAGGTCCTCGTCCTATACGCCCCAATCGATATCATCTTCTCCATAAGGAAAGCCCTTTCCTGTCTCCAACCGGATCTCTTACTCTTTCTGGAAACAGAGATCTGGCCGACCTGGATCACTGAAGCACGGCGCATGGGAATTAAGATAGCCCTTATCAATGGCCGAATCTCGGTAAGATCCATCGGGAAATACCTCAAGTTCAAGCCATTCTTTCGGGATCTCTTAAGAAAGGTCGATCTCTTCAGTATGATCTCCCAAAAAGACGCCGATCGCGTTCAAGCCCTGGGCGCCGAACCACACAAAATCAAGGTGAACGGAAATGCCAAGTACGACCTTCTAGCCACACAGGCAGACCCAGCGATAGAGAGGGAAATGCGTCGCATTTTGAATCTTGAGCCAGCCCATCCGACCTTTATCGCAGGCAGCACCCGCAGTGGAGAGGAGGACATGATGTTGGATACCTATGAAAAAATCCTCAAAGAATCCCCGGACATGGTCCTGATCATCGCGCCCAGACATATTGAACGAACACCCGAGATCGAATCACTCATCAAAAATCGCGGACTAGGTTATCAACTCCGGAGTGAGTTTAATGGGAATGCGCCAAAACGTACACAACCTGTGGTCATCATGAACACCTTTGGAGAGCTCTTTAAGGTCTACAGCGTGGGGACTATCGTGTTCTGCGGCGCAAGTCTTGTACCGCTTGGAGGACAGAATCCCTTGGAGGCGGCAGTCTGGGGAAAGGTCGTGTTTTACGGACCCTCTATGGAAGATTTTCTGGACGCCAAGGCTTTGTTGGAGGAAATGGGGGCCGGAATCACCGTATCGAGTCCTGAAATGCTGGCAGAAAAGGCGTTATGGTTTCTGAGCCATCCTGATGTCTTGAATACCTTTGGCCGGAAAGCAAAAGAAGCGGCGATGAAGAATCAAAGGGCATCGGAAAAACACGCCAATGTCATAGCAGGATTGGTTTAGGACAGCTCGATCCTGGATTCCGATTCCTGGATGCTAGATGAACTGATGGAGGATCCAGACTCTCTGAAAAAGGTGGGAGAAAAGATCAGATCACCGCCACCGGTTCTTATAGATATCGTCTTGAGTGAATAGTCCGTATCTCATTACACATCAGAATAATCGAGTGTTCCATCAAGAACCCTGAATATTGATCTCAGAAATAGCGATACGAGGCACTTGTATTCAGTTCACAGGGAGAAGAGAATGGTTACTGATCGACAGCTTCTAGAAGACACATATGAAGTCCTTTCCACTAGAACCAAATCAAGACTAAAAAAGGCCGTTGATTGGGTTGTCAAGGCGAAGGAAGAAGGAGGGAAGGTGGTAGTCGTGGTGGGAAGCGGTCCGAATCTTCACGAGGGCGTCACCACCCTCATCTCAGAGCTGATCCAAAAGGGGGTTATCGATGGGGCCTTAACCAGTTCCGCGGTGATCAGTCATGAAATGGCCGGTACCCTGGAGAAGGTGAAACGGATTGACGGCGAAACCCTCGGGTTTGAAAGAGACAAGCTACCCGCTGATGGGTTTCTTGAGGTCAGCATGATCTCTCCCTCAAGGTTGGAAGCCATCCAGCGCGAAATCCCCATCGACGCGTCCCTGTACCGCAGGATGCGCAGAGCCAAGGGAAGCATAATCATCAAAGTAGCAGGAAACATCGCCTATCCCACAGGGCTTCGCACGGAAAGACTGGCCCGGGAGGTTCTCTCCCTGGCAAAGCATCATAGGCGCCCTTTTGAGCAGGTGGTCGGTTACGGGGCCGACCCCATGACCATGATCGGTGCCGGGGCAAGACACAACGTCACCGTACTGGTCACAGTCCCCCAACTGGTGGGAGGGGGAGAGGTCGGCCTGGCTATCGGGGATTCCCTATCCATAACCGAACGCTGCCACCGCATTGCCGAGCTTCTTGATAGCGCAACGGTGATCATTGAATCCGGCCTCGCCCTATCTCAGGAGATCCATGACGGGCCCTTGGAACGATTCACCGGACATGGGATATGGACGGATTGGCAAGGGGGCTGGACCTATTCTCTTGCGAAAAAAAAGGTCGTCCGTATTGATCTGGATCCTAATCTAGAGAAGGCCTGGATGAATGAACGAAGATCAAAGATGGTCACTGACGCGGTCCACAAGGGGCTTCCAAAGACCAAGGCTATGCGAATCCCCTTCCGAATGGAAATGTCAGGATTTGCAAGGATCCCCGGTAGCCTTCCCATCATAGGCGATATTGGTGAGATTTGGCCCCTGCTGGCGACCAGGATCGCAAATGAGCTCCAGATAAAACTCGATTTCATGAGCTATAAGCAGTCCTCTTCTGCAGGTGAGAAGGTCCGTGAATGGATCGTCAAAAACGTAAACCCGGTCGATAGAGACAAGGTCTTCGCGGCGCTGTAGACGACACCCCTATCTTCCCTCACTACTTCAGAGCAGCCTCAAATTCTGTTGCGACTTTCTTGAGGTTGTCGGCCCAGTTCAACGCAAGAGGATTGGCTAATACGACTTTTCCTTCAATAGCCTTGGCAATGGCTTCAGCACTTTTTGTTGAAAACTCCGGCTGAACGAATATGACTTTGATACCCTCTTCTCTGGCATAGTGAATGAGTTCTCTCAGATCAACCGGCCCGGGTTCCTTGCCTTCCATCTCCACGGCAACCTGCTCCAGCCCATAGGCCTGGGCAAAGTAACCCCAGGCAGGGTGAAATACCATAAACACCTTCCTCCCTCCTTTTCCTGCAAAGATCTCTTTGATCTCGTTGTCCAGGTCAGAGATGTCCGCGATGAAATATTTATAGTTCTTCTCATAGGAGGCGGCGCGAGCCGGATCAATCATCGAGAGACCATTCAAAATATTCCGGGCCTGAGCCTTGACAAGCCGAGGAGAAAGCCAGATATGCGGATCCTTGACTCCGAGATGTTCTTCTACCCTTTCGCGTTCTCCCTTCTCTTGGGCAGAATGATCTTCCTCCCCGTGGAGATGGTCTTCCATGATTCTTTTTTTTATATCTTCTTCCGTGTGTATAACCGTCATTCCAGGGTTGGCCGCAGAGATCCTGTTCAGCCATACGGCTTCAAAGGGGACACCGATGGCAAAATAGGCTTTTGCCCTGGAAAGGGCGACCATCTGATGGGGCTTAGGCTCATAGGTAGCCGGGTTCGCCCCGGGTTGGACCATGATCGAGACCTTGACTAATTCACCCCCGATCCTTTCCACAAAGGTCTTCTGAGGTACAATACTCACGAATACTTCGACAGGCTCCGCTCCATGGGCCGTTATCTGAATCGTGGACAAAAGGAACAAAGTCAAGCCGATCATCAAACGAATACACATCATAGATCCTATCCCTCATAAAACAAAGTTCACTTCCTCCTTTTAGCACTCAAGGCGAAATACTTTCCTTGGGGAAGTTAAAATACACCTTCATGAGACAGCAGGAATCGTTTCTTGTCCAAGCCCCCGCCAAAACCCACCAAGTGACCGTTCGCGCCGATAATCCGATGACAGGGGATGATAATCGGAATCGGGTTACGGTGGTTGGCCTGTCCGACCGCCCTCACGGCCTTTGGTTTCCCGATCTTCTCCGCGATTTCTTTATAACTTGACGTTTGTCCAAACGGAACCTGACATAACTGTCGCCATACAAGCTTTTGAAATTCCGTACCTATCAGATGAAGCGATAGATCAAAATCCTTACGCACTCCTGAAAAATATTCCTTCAGTTGTTTGATTGCCCCCTTGTTTTTCGAGACATTTTCTTCAAACTCCACATCTGGGATTAATCTTTCCAAATCTTTTATGAGGTTTTCTTTTCCGGAAAGGCTGATACAAACCACGCCCTTATCTGACGAAGCGAGATATAGGGTGCCGATCGGAGAAAGCAATTCAGATACATAGATTTTCATTGTGGCAGACTCCTCTGTTCAATCTTCATTATTGACGCTAACGCTGCAAAAGTCGAGGGTGTTATAGATCTGCAGCGTCAAGGGTGAAGCTGTAGTCACATACCGCGAACCCTTGACAACAAAGGAGATGTGATATCCTCGGCTTTCCCGACTTGCCTTGCCGAAGCTTCAGCGAAGGCAGGAGGGCAAATAACAAGACAATTGAATGGATGCTGTTGGAACTCAAATGTAGTGATTTCCAGGAATAATCTCCAATTACGTCAACATTATTATTATCGCTTTCTAGAATCCTTGTCATGTTTTTTATGCAACGATAGCGTTGATCATACCTACAATAATCCCTGTGTCCAGCAAAAGATGGGCAAGGACCTTCCAAAATACATCCCATCAAGCTACCCTGTTTCAGTCCTAATGATAGGGGATTTTGGAAGAGCACTGGGCACCAGCAAGCTGTTAGATGCAAGGCGCAGAGGAGCGCCGACTGAGGCGTATAAGTAATACGCCGCAAGGAGAAGCGATCGAAAGAAACGCAGCAGATGACATCTTGATGGTGGATCAGGGACTTGCCAACCCATCCTTCTAAGATTATACTTCAGATTGAAGTATGTTTTATCGTCATGACTAAGTCTTGATTCTGGAAAAGGGATATACTGATGGAAAAAATCTTGATCGACGGAGTGGAACTTCACCTGACCCAACCCGATGAAGTCCCCATGGCCTGGGTGGGACAGGAAGAACTAGTGACCCAGGTCATTGCGGCCTGGCTGGTTTTGGGAGAGAGCGACTTTCCCCTGAATCCCCGACTTGTGGGAAAACCGGGGGTCGGAAAGACCACCCTAGCCTATTCTGCGGGCCGCAGGCTTAACAAACCCGTCTATCTTTTCCAGGCCACCATGGATACCAGACCGGAGGACCTCATTGTCACACCGGTTATTTCTGAGGGGGGCAAGGTGAAGTATATGGCCAGTCCCGTGGTTTCCGCCATGATAAAAGGCGGCGTTGCAGTCATTGATGAAGGGAATAGGATGAGTGAAAAGAGCTGGGCCTCCCTGGCCCCGCTTATGGACAACCGGCGTTATGTGGAATCCATCGTGGCCGGTATCAAGATCAAAGCCCATCCGGACTTCCGCCTCTGCACCACCATGAATGATGATGCCAGCACCTTTGAACTTCCCGAGTATATCCACACCAGGCTTCAACCCCAGATATTCATAGACTTCCCTGAACGTGATGAAGAGTTGATGATCCTTAGGGCGAATCTACCCTTTGCCGATGAAGAAATCCTTGAATATGTCGCAGATTTTCTGGAGACCGCCCATAAAGCCGATGAACGATACAGTGTCAGGGACGGCATCAATATTGCTCGTTATGCCTTGAAGAGAGTCACGGAAAGAGGTGAACAGGCGAACTCCGAAAATCGGAAAGAGAGGTCTATCGTCTACATAAAAGAAGCCGCCGCCATGATTTTGGATGCTGCGGCTGCCCACTACTTTGAGAGAATATTGGACGAGCATCATGAGCGTTGACAGATTCGAATGGAAGAATATCCGTCTCGTCCCGATCCTCCACAACAGACTGGAATTCGCCGCCGAGGTCAGGGAGCAGTTCGAATCTTTCAGGCCCGATCAGGTAGCCGTAGAGTATCCGGTCACCCTCAAAGATAAGATTCTTCAAGGGGTCAAAAGGCTGCCCCTTCTCTCGGTGATCCATTACGAGGAAAGTGATGGGACCTTTGTCTATCTGTTGTTGGAACCATGTGACGGACAGATAGAGGCCATTCGACTGGCACTCGCTCAAGAAATCTCCGTTCATTTCATAGACCGAGACACCGAAGGTTATCCGCTTGACCGCTTCCCCATGCCCGATCCCTATGCTCTTACAAAAACAGGCCATTTCCAGTACTGCCGGACCTATCTGGAGAAACACCGGCAAGCCCGCCGTTCCAGGGAAGACGGTCTTCGGGAGAAAACCATGGCCTACCACCTTCAACAGCTGAGCGAAAAAGGGGAAAGAATCCTTTTTGTGGGAGGATTATATCACCTCCCAGGTCTCCTTGATATGCTTGAGCAGCCCCAAACCGAGGTCATCGGACGAAGACACAGGGCCGGCGTGGGACTTGCCCACCTCCACAGGGACTCCAGCAGGGAAATTATGTCAGAGATGCCGTATCTGACTGCCGAGTATGAGCGGACAAGATCCCTTGAGAACGGGAAGACGTTGGATAGGCTTAGAACCAACACAGAATTGATAAACGCATCCCGACAAGACTACTGGACAAACAGCAAAGAGGAGCTGTCCCGGACCCAAGTGCGGACCTTGCACAAGTTTGCCAGGAATTATGCCCTGCTTTCCGGGGCCCTGGTCCCCAGCCTATATCAGCTCATTGTGGCAGGCAGAGGTGTAGCGGATGACAACTTTGCCTATGAGGTCTGGAACAAGGGGAGTGATTACCCATGGCAGACTGAAAACCCCGGGCTGCCTGTACTCCGTTTAACAGGAGATGACCTGTTTCTCGATCAGAGAAGAATTAGGTTTCACAGGCGACTCAAAACCTTTCGCAGGCGACTCGTTCCGGTGCCGGTCAAGAAGAAAAAGAGAGAGCAGACTCCCGGAGAATGGAAGAGAGATTTTGAAGGGCTCTATATCTGCTCTTACCCGCCGGAGGACGTGGTAGTCGAAGGGTATGGTCAGTATCTTCAAAAAAAGGCCCTGGAGATCAAATCCGAAGAGGCCGCTAGAATCGTCCCGTTTATAAGCTCCATCGAGGATGGATTGGACATCCGGCAGACCATCAGGGAATGGCCGAAGGGGTCGATTTATGTCAAAGAGGGTAGACCGTTGAAGGGCAAGGTGGGATCGATTGTCGTTATCTTTGATCCTGATCCGCTGGATAAAAAGGGGAAAGAGCATTTCCCCTGGAAGGTGACATGGCTTGGTGAGCACGACCAAGAATCCGATATGTCCTTTTACAGCACCCCTGCAGGAGAGGTCATGGACGGCCCCGGCATTTCCAGGTGCCAGTATGGGGGATTCATGCTCACCTATCCGCCGTTACGTGTTTATGACATATGGAAGGATAGCTTCTTCAATATGGCCAGGAACAAGCCGGAGCGTCTCCTTATGGCCGCCATTGATTATTGTATAGAAAAACACGTGGTTTATGTGGCGGCCGCCCCTCCATCGGGTTGGTGTCAGGGTATGGCGGCAAGGCTTGGCAAGAAGATCATCTACCTACCTATCGGGACTTTTTCACCCATTACATTGAAAAAAATCCGACAATTCCATGTCTTGGATGGCCATTATGTCCGGGAATATGCTAAACAGTATATTTGAGGAAGAAGAATGAACGATCATCCGGTTAATAAAAATAAATCATTATGAGAAACACCTGCACACGAGGAGAACGGTGATGAGGTCTTTTCAGAGTGACTGTCGGGAGGCCTACGTTATTTCAAACAGTTACGGAATGGGGGACCCCTGGCTTCCCGCGTTGAAGAGGCGGGAAAAACAGCGGAGGGGGGAGGTATCACCCGTCTGTAACTATTTGAAATGACCAAGCCGGGAGGCCCGGAATCGAAGAAAAGACCTCATCACCATTCTCCTGATATTCAATTTGGAAATCTAGAAGCCAAGGAGGGAACCATGGACTTTGAATCTTTTGAAGACATCATCCGTTTTGCCATAGAAAAAGAGGAGGAAGCGGTTAACTTTTACAGGGAGGCAAGCCGTCAGGAGATATATTCCGGTGCCAAAGATCTATTTGAGGAGTTTGCCCAGGAGGAAATCAAGCACCGGACTCTATTGGAAGGATTTTTCAAAGGGGAAAGATCCATATCCGACTACAGATTCGAATGGATCCCGGACATGAAGCGAAGTGACTATATGGTGGGGGTCAAATATGAAAAGGGGATGTCCTATCCTGAAATCCTGAGGCTTGCCATGAAGAGAGAAGAGGGTTCGCTTGCATTGTACAATTTCTTGGAAAGAAAAACGGAAGACGAGGATTTAGTGAAGGTTTTCCAGATGTTGTCCCAGGAGGAAGCCAAACACAAGCTTGCCATCGAGACATTGTATGACGATTTCATGGCTGCGCAGGGAGATTAGTCCAGACCTTCATACTCCCTTATTGCGGTAACGAATTCTAAAGGCAGGTTAACCACCTCCTTCTTCTCATAGTCATAGCAGAGATTGATCGTTGAACCGGTGGCGCAGACATCGTTATCCTTCTCTATCTGGTATTCCATGACAAAGGCCTTTGACTTCAACTGACCGATTCCGCACTGAACACGGATCGAATCTCTGTAAAAAAGCTCTTGTTTATACCTACAGTTCGCTTCGGATATGATCATCCCATACCCATGGATATCAAGTTCAGTGCACCCGAATTCCTTCAGGTAGGCTATTCGAGCCTCCTGAAAGTATGACAGGTAGACCTGATACCCGACATGTCCCCCGTAATTCACGTCCCCGATGTGAACCTTCAAGGGAATCGAAAACTTGAAATCTTTCATCGTCAGTTCCTTTTCCTTAAACCGCTACAAAAGTTGAGGATACTTCAGATCCGCGGCGTCAAGGGTGAAGCTATAGTAAAAACTACCGCGAACCCTTGACAACAAAGGAGATGAGGTACCCTCGACTTTCCCTAATGGTTGAAAACATGACAAATTGAATGGAATAACTTGGAATTCACATTTGGTGATTTCCCAAAATAGCCTCGAATTACGCCAAGATCTTTTATTATTGTTTTCTAGAAATCCTTGTCATGTTTTCTATGCAACTGATGCTGCATATCTTTCAGCGCCTTCCAGAGGTCTTCTACTTGCTCCTTTGTCTCCTCCAGGGTTTTCTCATTATATATCACGAAATCAGCCCTACCCAACTTCTCATCGATGGGCATCTGGGCCCCGAGCCTGTCGACAGCACATTCCCTGCCAATCCCGTCCCGTTCCATCAGACGTTCGATCTGCTTTTCTCGAGGGATATAGACGACTAGGACCTTATCAACCATATGCTGCAGGTTCTGCTCAATCAGGAGGGGAATGTCCAATTGAATGATGGCATTGGGGTCCCTCTCAATTATCTTCTTTACTTGTCGTTCTGACACTTCATAGATCCTCGGGTGGGTAAAGCTCTCCAGAATCTTCCTCTTCTCCATGTCCCGAAAGACAATACCGGAGAGCTTCTCCCGATCCAGGCTCCTGTCTTTTAAAAGGATTTCCTTTCCAAAATAGCCTACAATACTCTCCAATGCCGGTTTCCCCGGCTCAACCACCTCTCGTGCAAGCAGATCGAAATCAATGACAGGCGCACCCAATTCCTCCAACATACGGACCACTGTGGTCTTTCCGGTAGCGATACCCCCTGTCACACCCAGAAGCAGACTGTTATCCTCTTCTTGAATGGCATCCATGAACCGCGATAACCTCTTCAGATATCTAATCTACTCTCCCCACTCCCCCTATTCTGGAAGGTCTGCATAAAAAAATGGTCTCCAACTCGCATAGTATTTACAGGAGTCAGAGAAACGATTTCCTTTAGCTCTTCCGGAGAATACCTTGATTTCATCGGCGGGCCAAATGGGGTTTCCTTCTTTTCTATTTCAACAATTGCTAACAAAGCATCCGGTTTCAGGAGGCGTTTTACCTCTTTCAGAAATCCGGGCATTTGCGCTCGCGGCAATGCATGTATCACCGCTGATACGTAAATGAGGTCTAAAGATGATTCATTGAGTTGAGTGGGTTTGGTTATATCACCTACTATTGCCTTAATGTTGGTCCCCGGAGTTTCCTCACTGAGGACTCTGATGAAGTATTTGTCTGAGTCCAATGCCCAGACTACCCCGGATGGGGCGACCATCTTTGAAAATAGTTTAGACATATATCCGTTTCCACAACCAACATCGATTATTCCTTGACCGGGCTTTATATTTAACGTTCTCAATATCAGTTCGCTATCCAGTAGGCCTTCTGTGAATTTTCCTCCGTGTTGATGATTTTTTGCCTTTAATATATCTCTACCCATCACGATTTCTCTTCCCAATCATGACTTATTGTTTTGATAGAGGGTTCTTGAACGCCTTGTTCTGAGGAATTTAGCACCATATGTATTCAAAATCAATTGACATGAATGGCCTGATAAGGAATAGTCGCCAGCATGAAATTCATTGCCGACTTGCATATCCACTCCCACTTTTCCCGGGCCACGGCCAGGAATCTGGACCCCGAACATCTCACCCTGTGGGGCAAAAAGAAAGGGATCACGCTGATCGGATCGGGTGACTTCACTCATACCGGGTGGATAAGCGAGCTTCAGGAAAAGACCGTTGAGGCTGAAAACGGTCTCTATCGCCTCAAACCTACGCTTGAATCGGTCATTGAAGAGGAGCTTCCGGAATCCTGCCGAATCCCAACCCGGTTTTTACTCACCGGTGAAATCAGCTGCATATATAAGAAAGGAGGCAAGACCAGAAAACTCCACCATCTGATCCTGATGCCTGATATGGATGCGGCTCTCAGGTTAAACAAGAAACTGGACAGAATCGGAAACATCAAATCCGATGGAAGACCCATTCTAGGCTTGGACTCCCGGGATCTCCTCGAGATCGTGCTGGATGTCAACGAGAAAGCCTTCTTTATCCCTGCCCACATCTGGACCCCCTGGTTTTCCCTCTTTGGGCCCAAATCCGGTTTTGACACCATTGAAGAATGCTTTGAAGACCTGACACCCCATATCCACGCCCTTGAAACCGGCCTTTCCTCTGATCCCCCTATGAACCGGCTTCTCTCCGCCATTGATGACTACATCCTCGTCTCCAACTCCGATGCCCACTCCCCCGCGAAACTGGGGCGAGAGGCCAACCTATTCGACACGGAGCTGGATTACAATCAGATCGTGCGGGCCATGGTCACCGGAACGGGCTTTGAGGGGACCATTGAGTTCTTTCCCGAGGAGGGGAAATACCACCTTGATGGTCACCGTAAATGTCAACAAAGACTCCAACCCAAGGAAACGAGGGCTCATGACGGCCTCTGCCCTTCATGCGGGAAACCGGTGACCATTGGAGTACTTCATCGTGTAGAAGAACTGGCGGACCGGGAAACACCGGAACTTAAAAAAGGTTTTTTCAGCCTGATCCCTCTAACGGAAATCCTCTCGGAAATCCTGAATTGCGGCCCGGCCACGAAGAAGGTGACCGCGGTCTATGAAGATCTCCTCTGTACCCTGGGGCCGGAACTGGAAATCCTCATGGATATACCCTTAAAAAGTATTGAGGAAGCCGGAGGAGGACTTCTTTCGAATGCCATAGACAGAATGCGGCGAGAAGAGGTGATTCGTGTAGGAGGGTATGATGGAGAATATGGCATCATCCGTTTGTTCGAGGAAGGAGAAAAGCATGAGCTGGCCGGACAAACCACCCTGTTTTCTATGCCCAAGAAGACACGTTCCCCACAAAAAAGGGACTGGCCCTTTGAAAGAAAAACGTCAAAGAATGTCGAAAGTTCTTTCCCTGAAGCCCGGTCCAGCCTTTCCTATCCTATCCTGGATCCTTTGAATTCTGAACAAAAAGAGGCTGTCCAACACCAGGGCAGCCATCTTCTGATCACGGCAGGACCTGGAACGGGAAAGACCATGACGCTTTCTCATCGGATCGCCCACCTCATTCACTCAAAGCAGGCATCCCCCAGCCAAATCCTTGCCCTGACCTTTACCAATAAGGCAACAAGAGAGATGGGTGAAAGGATAGACCGTTTACTTCAAGGACCTTTAGGAATCAAAAAAGTCTGGGTATCGACCTTTCATGGCTTCTGCCTGGAGGTCTTGAGACATGAAGGAGAAAGACTGGGTCTGCCTTCCTCTTTTCATGTCTGCTCGGAGATGGACGTGCCGATTCTGGCCCGTCAGGTCATTTCCAGGTTAGGCGGTGGGAAGCAGGTAGCAGCCTCGTTCCTGAAGAACCTCACTCGTCTTAAGATACATTCCGTGACACAAGACATCACCGATCCAGCTGACAAGAGTCTTCTCCCTTTTTTCCAGAGATACCAGGAAAACCTGCGTGATCTCGAAATGCTGGACCTTGACGACTTGGAAGTGGAAACCTTGAGGCTTTTTCAGGAGCTTCCAGAGGTCTGCCGTGAATATGCCGATAGATTTCCAAGGATTTTCGTGGATGAGTATCAGGATACAAGCCCCATTCAAGTCGCCCTTTTAAGGACCCTTGCACAGGCCGGTTCCGTTGAGATCTGTGCCATCGGAGATCCCAATCAGGCCATCTATGGTTTTCGGGGAACGGATGCCCGCAGCTTTCTCCGATTCTCCGAGGACTTTTCAGGGGCAAGAGAGATCAAGCTTTCAAAAAACTACAGGTCTTCTCAGGTCATCCTTGATTCGTCCTCCGCCCTACTGGGAGAGGAGAGTCCCCTTGAAGGCATAATGAAAGGAGGAGAACCCATACACTTTGCTTCCTGTCAGACCCAGGCCGAAGAGGCGGAGATGATCGTGGAACAGGTTGAGAAACTCATTGGCGGCACCACCTATTTCTCTCTTGATAGCGGCAGGGTCTCTTCCCATGAAGAGGGTGAAAATCTGAGCTTCGGGGATATGGCCGTACTCTTCCGGATGAATGCCCAAGGAGAGGTTCTCGAAGAGGCTTTCGATAGGGCGGGTATTCCATTTATCAGGTCCGGAGATAAGCCCCTGATTCAACAACATGCGGTTCATGTCATCTGGCGCTTTCTCCAGGCTCTCCAGCATCCGGACAATCCTTTTCATCTGCGGGCCTACCTGGACCTTGAAGAAACTCACCTGAAAGGAGAGGAGATTCTCAGACAATGTGAGAGCGGCAGTCCCGTAAAAGATCTCATCGATCAGGCCTTAACCTTACATGAATTTGATTGTTCTTCAGAGGACTCGGCTCATGCCCTAATGCGGCTTAAAGAGATCGCAGAGAATTCAGATGGAAATATGGGATCATTTCTGGATATGCTAGCTCTTGACCGTGGGATCGACCACGCCGGACTACTGGGAGATCGCGTCGCCCTCATGTCCCTTCATGCGGCCAAAGGGCTGGAATGGCCGGTGGTGTTCATCACGGGATGTGAAGATGGGCTTCTTCCATGCACGTTCTTTGGGGCTGGAAATGAAGAGGAGGAAAAGAGGCTCTTTTATGTGGGCATGACCCGCGCCCGATCAAGACTCATTCTATCCCATACCACTCGCCGTATGATCACCGGTCGGATGCATACCATGAAACCGTCCCCGTTCATCCGACTGATCCCTGAAGAGTTCTGTGCCCCCCTGGAGCGTGCTCAATGGAAACGAAAACCAAGACGACACAACCAGCTCGGTCTCTTTTCGGATTGATCAATCACGGATCTGTGAGGGACAAGGGGGTCTCTTTTTAGTCGTCACCATCTATCCAGAGATAGTGGAACGGCACCAGGTCTATGCATGCTTTAGAGCAGTCCACATAGCCATATCACTACTGCAAAGTGGATTCTTTGTGCCTGTCCTCTGAGGGTTCTCCGCTTTGGGGCTGAAATAGGCTTAGTCATCTTTTGGGTGACGGGACTAAAAAGAGACCCCCTTGTCCCTCTATTATGCGTCATGGAGTTGTTCAGGATAATGAGAGATCTTTCTGAGACATGATTCTAATGTTTGAAGGCGCGTTGACCGGTGAATACCATAGTGACTTGGGGATCGGCCTCATTGCAGGCCTGGATGGCCTCGAAATCCCGCATGGATCCGCCCGGATGGACAATAGCAACTATGCCTTCTTTGATTGCCACATCCACTCCGTCTCTGAATGGAAAAAACGCATCAGAGACCATGCTGGCTCCAATGAGTCCACCCTTGGCATCCCGGGTTTCTTGGTCGATGGCATCTAGGAGATCTTTCTTTTCTTCCCCTCTTTTCACCTTAAGCTCCAGATCCTTATAGGGGAGGCCATGCTTTTTGAAGCAAAGCGTATCTGCATATTTCGTGTAGGCCTTATATATGGCGATTTCCGCTACACCGACCCGGTCTTGTTCTCCGGTCCCAATCCCGACAGTGGCCCCATCCTTGACATAGATGACCGAGTTTGAGGTGATTCCCTGTTCTACCTGCCAGCCAAAGAGCAAGTCAGCATACTCCGCATCCGTCGGCTTTCTGGCAATGGTGTAAGTCTCTCCTTTGTAGTCGCAGCTGGCGAGGGTGAAGTCCGCCGCGGTTTTAATGCGATTGAGAGGTGATTGTTGGAGGATCATTCCCCCATCTATAAGGCTCTTCATATCTACAAACCGGGTGTCCGCATAGCTAGAGAGCTGGTCAATCCTACTGATTCGTATGATTCGAAGGTTAGCCCTCTCGGCCAGGACTTCGACCGTCCCCTCCTCGAAATCAGGGGCAGCCACAACTTCCAGATAATTTTCTCTGATCAATTCCGCTGTAGCCCGATCCAAAGCTCGATTGAAGACAGCACATCCCCCAAAAGCGGCGATTCTATCTGCCATGTTGGCCTTCTCATAGGCCTCGAAAAGGCTTACTCCGTACGCTACGCCGCACGGGTTGTTATGTTTAACGATCACCACGGCCGGGCCTTCTGACAGATATTTCATAATATTCAGGGAATTGTCTATATCAGTCAGATTCGTCTTGCCCGGATGCTTTCCACTCTGAATCATGTCTTCCTCGGTAACGGCAGAGACCAGACCCTTATCGGGTTCGATGAATCGGCATTCGCCCAACACTAAATTCCCGTTCACCAGCTCGTAGAGGGCCGCTTCCTGCCCAGGGTTCTCGCCGTAACGCAACCCCTTTTCGATCACCTCCCCTGTTTTCTCATCCGCAATTTTCCACGACCTCTTTCTATAAACAAGGATCTGATCTCCAAAGGAAATGGTCACTTGCGACGGAAAATGATCGTCCATAACCGTTCGATACATTTTTTTCAGATCTTCAGCCATATACTCCTCCGTTGTCGCTGGGCACTCGCTTTTTTTGTAACAGTCTTTAAAACTTTGTCCACATTCTTTCAAAAACCTTAACCAGTGTCCATCCAGAAACGAGGAATTTTGGTCAAGGTCAAGGAACGCGAAGGTTGTAACCACAGGAATGCATAGAAGTATTTCGAGGATTACAATCTGAAGCGTGACGCAGCCTATCCCGCCATAGCTGTAGCGTCGGCGGAAGATTGGCCAAAAGGACCGTTTATGGATGGACACTAACTATAATCCATTCTTGTGTTTCTCCACATATGCATAGGCGTTGTGGTTGTGAATGGATTCGAAGTTCTCGGATTCCACAGCGAACCAAATGATATTGGGATCCTTATTCAGTTTCAGGGCGATGTCTCTCACAATATCTTCGACAAACATGGGGTTCTCATAGGCCTTCTCAGTCACATACTTTTCATCCTCCCGCTTGAGCACGGAATAGACGTCGCTGGATGCTGATTCTTCCACAAGGTGTATCAAATCTTCTATCCATATGAACTTCTTGAATCTCACCTGGAGTCTGACCTCTCCACGTTGGTTATGAGCGCCGCGATCGCTTATCTCCTTGGAGCAGGGGCAAAGTGTGGAAATCGGGACGTAAACCGTAGTGACGATGTCGCTCCCATGGTTCAACGACCCTTTGAATGTGCACTTGTATTCCATGAGCCCCTCGCTTCCGCTGACCGGCGCAGCCTTGTTGATAAAGTAGGGAAAGGAAATCTCCATATGAGCACTTTCCGCATCAAGCCTTTGTTTCATCTCTTCCAGGATCTCAGAGAAATTCTGAAGAGATATACGTCGGCTATGCTCATTGAGGATCTCCACAAAGCGACTCATATGAGTCCCTTTGTAGTATCTAGGCAGGCTGACATACATGTTAATTTCCGCGACCGTTTGCTGTTCGCCCATATTCTTGTCCCGCACCGTAATGGGATAGCGAATGCCTTTCACTCCAACTTGGTCAATATCTATATTACGGAAATCCTTATGGTTTTGTATGTCTTTCACAGGCTTATCCCCGCGGTTGAATCAATAAAGTGCCATTATTGATAGTGATGGAAACAAAGTCAACAAAAACAAACTGAGACTCCGGACGGACGACTTGTGGCGGCAAGATAGAAAGCGAAAAACCCATCCCACCGAAAAAAACGCAGGATAACCACCCTGCGTTTCATTATAAATGGGATTGCCTCTTCCACAAAAAAACGGAGGATAGCCATCTTGCGTTTTTTGAATGGAGTTGCCCCCAAGAATCAGGAGAGCCAAAATCCACCATCAAATTTGTTGATGTGCAATGATAACTAAGGATTTTGGGGAATCCCTGTCAAATCGATGATTGCTTTCTCCAGTGCCTCCCCCGAAAGGTTGATTTCCCTGAGAATACCCTCTTTGTCCACAAGCCACGTCGAGGGAATCTTCTTCACACCATATAACCTGGCTGTTGGATCGCCCCAAAGAGCACCTGAACAGGAAACCTTCCATCCCAATTTCTTATCCTGGACGTACTTGATCACATCTTTCCTTCTCCGGTCCAGGCTAATGCCGATGATCTCAAAACCTTTATCCCGATAGGTGGCATAGATTCTTTTTATACGAGGCATTTCTTCTAGGCATGGGGCGCACCAGGTCGCCCAGAAATCGATTAGGACTACACGGCCTTTTTGTGACGAGAGAGTAAATGTATCCCCCGATAACATCTTCAAGGTGAAGTCTTTGGCCGGTTCGTCGATTCCATGGAATCCCTGCATTCGTCTCACCAGGGCTTGGAAACGTTCGGTGTCACGCACCGCATCATATGAGGAATGGGCAAAAAATTGATAGTCGGTGAATCCTCGATTCGCAGCCTCTTCCAGCCAATCGAGGGCTTTGTCCGGTTCTTTTAAGGCCAAATAAGCGCCTGCGATATCCAGGCATTTCCATGACGATTTTTTTCCTTCAAGCTTGTCTTGCTCTAAAGCGGTCTCAAGCGCTTCTCTATACCGACCCGAAGCTGCGAGCAGGGTAAACTTCGCCTGTAGGAGGAGGGTATCTCCTCTCTCATTCAACGCCTGTTCGACTATTTCCAGGGCTTCTTCATACTTGTTTTCCTTGGTCAGATCATGGATTCGCTGCATCTTCTTATACATATCCGGCTGCGCGAAACCAGTAGCGGCGAATATACACAGCGGGATTGCCCACAAGACCTTCATATTTCTATCTCCATCTGTAATAAATCTTAAGATCTCAGAACATACATGCTACGAAATCATATATTTAAAAGCAATAGAAACGATACGGCATTCTTTCCGTGATAGACAGACATGGGAATGGTGTTAATAAGGGCAATAGCCCTAATAAAGACATCAGCCAATGGATTCATTCCATAGTTTTCTCTGTCATATTCTGGACTTTTTTACCCCAGACAAACACAATTCCCGAAAGGAGCAGCAGGCCGAAAAGGTTTCCCAGCCATGGATTGAACGCGAAACCCGCGAGGAGATATCCCAGAGTACAGGCGACGACACCGACCAATACCGCATAGGGGAGTTGTGTCCCGACATGGTCCATATGATCTATGGAGGAGGCGATGGAAGACATGATGGTCGTATCTGATATGGGGGAACAATGATCCCCAAAAACCGTACCACTGAGAATGGAGCCAATGGAGGCGTACAGAACAGCCAAGGACTGATCCGGCGGAATCCCTTCGGAGAGTTGCAGTACCGATGGAATAGAAATGGGAAAGAGAATAGCCATACTTCCCCATGAACTCCCTGTTGCAAATGCGATCAAGCAAGAGACAAGAAAGATAGAGAGAGGGAGGGCCTGAACTGAAACTGAGTCACTGACCAATTGCGCGACGCAATCTGCGGTCTTTATGTCCCTCAAAACACCCCCAAGTCCCCATGCTAGGGACAGAATGACGATGGCCATGAACATGGACTTCATTCCGTTTATTGAAATCTGCATGGCATCCTTCAGACTCATGATCCTCTGAGCAACAACCATGATGATCGCCACGACGGAAGCCGTAAATGACGCCCATATCAGGGCTTGATAGGAGTTTGAACTCCCAAGAATATCCCGAAAAGAAGCACCGGCCAGAACGATCTCTCCCCCTCTTTCAAGAATGGCACTGCGTCCGGTCCACCAAAGGCCCAGAAGCACCCCAAAGACCAGAATGCAGATG
>CAZFMX010000010.1:0-57894 GCA_964520425.1 uncultured Desulfobacteraceae bacterium | reverse complement strand
AAGATATCTCTCTCATGAAGACTCTCAGTAATATAAAGCAACGGATTCTCAGAAAACTGAAAATGAAGTATCTATTATTATACCTAAGACTAAGTATTTGTCAATATATAACATTTATTTAAATTTATATATACTTAATATTAAGCATGATCCCGCCTTTTCACCTGAATGACTCAATTTTCTCCCACTATTCCTAACGAAACCTAGGTTTCTAATGAACGACAGATGGCTCTTAAAGAAAAAGCCTTGATCGACCTGTCGATTAAGACTATGTTTTTTGCTGGCACCGAAATCTTTCTCTATTTGAATGGAAGACAGATCCCGGTGCTGAGTGGCCATTCAGCCCAAATGATCCCTTTCTGGAGAGATGACTGGATAGAATGAAGTGGGATTCCCTTGTCTCTGGAACAAGCCATATCATCAAATGTAGTTTTTTGGGGGTTAATAACAAACCTCTTGGAAAAATAAGAAACCCTCTCATAATATGAAAAACAGATGGTTTTACCCATTCATTGTTCTCCTTTTCGGTCTGTTTACAGCACAGGTCATTGCTACCGTTCAAGTCTATCGTTCTAATGGAGAGCTCTATCGTGCCCTTGTCACTATAAAAGAGGCGGGTTACCTTCCTATTCCCAATGAACACACCATGCCTCAACTCCAACGATTCTGCCCTGCTTTTTTCGGAGGGCTTTTCTTCACCTTGACCGTTGGAGCGGGCCTTTCGCTCATCACTCTTGCCGCCGTCTGGGCTTGGGATCGTTTGTTAAGGCGAGAGAGAACCGTCATCATTACCTATATACTCCTTTGGCTGGGATCACTTGCGGCCGTAAATTACCGAGGCATTTCCCCCATGGTCACACTCTATTTTATTTTCATCCCATTCGTTGTTGTTTTCACCACTCTGAAATACATGCCCTCCAGAACGAAAGAAAATACATGGTTAAGCAGAACCATTCACCTTGTTCCCCTTCTCATATTGGCTGTATTATGGACATCGCAAATGGACGAACACTTTTTTTTAAACCTCAGAGATCGTTTACTTTTGTCCAATTCCCTAGGAATAAAAGTGACTGATTTCTACTATGATTACACCTGCTACCCGACAAACGCCTTTGAGACGTTAGACCAGAGATTAATCAAGACCTGTGATGTCGATGATATTCAGAATGTTTCTAAGTCAGATGCTCTTAAAAGAGCATTGCTTGACCATGACTATCTGAATATTGGCAGATCTGGGATTGTTGACCTTAAGGTAACAGAACAAGGATCGACTCTTGTCTTTGTAAACAAAGGGAAAGCAATCATTCGCACTGACCTCAAGAGTTTTTTTGCCAATCCCGGCCCCGTATTAAACGAATTCTCTTTAAAGACTGATCGCCATTCCTTTTTCAGACAGTTCATTTTTTTCGCACTTTTGTTTGGGTTTCCCATCGTCCTGTATATTCTGCTATATAGCCTTTTCCGCATTCTTCTTAATCTCTTCCTGGGTCCAACGACTGCCTATGTAACAGCCTCAACCCTCTGTTTCATGGCAGGAACGAGTCTTCTATTTATTTTTTCTTTTTCCGAGGGAAAAGTCATAGGTGATGAGGATCTGGAAAATGCATTGCAATCGAAAAATGTGGGTGACAGGATCGCAGCTCTTAAGACCATTGAACGGGAAAAATTGGAAATCGCCGATTATGATTATCGAAGACTACTGGACAGCCCTTATGTGCCGGAACGGTACTGGTTGGTTAATGCGATGAGGGTCAGCCGACGATCCGAAACGCTTGAAGATCTTATGCTCTTCTTGGACGATCCCCATTCCAATATAATAAGTCGCGCCTTCGATGTTTTGGGTCAAAGGGGAAATAAAAGGATCATTCAAGAGATTTTTGAGAGAATGGAGACATCCACTGATTGGCGCAACCAACGTTATGCTTATAATGCCTTGAGGAGACTCGGATGGAAACAAAGCAAATCGAGATAAAAACTCTTCTCATATGCATTGCAGCGATCTTATGTATCGAAGGAGCGAGGTGGCTCGCGGTTTCCAGAATTCAGTGGAACGGGATGATGCTTCTAGGGTTGACTCGCCTTCTTGAGATTGGCGTGATTTTGCTTATTGTATCGGTCCATGGAAACGGAATCCACTCCATCGGTTTAGAGGCATCGCAGATTTCATCAGGAATCAAGAGGGGGATCATTTGGTCAGCAGGTTTCGGAGTAATCGTTTTTTCAGCATTTCTTTTCCTCTTCCTTTTTGAAATAGATCCCCTCGCTCTCATACGGGCACCCTTGCCTTCGAGACGGATGGAGATTCTCATTTTTTTTGCGGTGGGCGGCATCATCGCGCCCATTGGGGAGGAGACATTTTTTAGAGGAATCCTTTATGGGTTTTTTAGAAGATGGGGCTTTTCCATGGCCATTGTGCTAAGTACCTTTCTGTTCGTAATGCCCCATCTTGAGAGCAGTGGACTCCCCATCACTCAAATAATAGGAGGTGTCTTATTTGCTGTGGCCTATGAAGTAGAAGAGAGTCTTATTGTTCCCATCATGATCCATTCCTTTGGGAATATGGCTATCTTCATTATTTCATTGCTGACATAAGTGATCATATCCGTTGATTCTTGTCAGCTGTCCAAAGAAAGAGTAAAATAATTCGTTCGAAATATGAATATGAATATTCTAAGAACCCCAAAGTCAGTGGAACTGGCTATCACCAGCCGATGTAATCTTCGCTGCAAATACTGTAGCCATTTCAGCAGTGCAGGTGATGTGGATTTAGACGTGCCCACGGAAGAATGGCTTACATTCTTCGAGGAACTCAATCATTATGCGGTCTTTGATGTCACAATCCAGGGCGGAGAGCCCTTCTTGAGGGAAGATTTAAGGGATCTCATCAAGGGAATTGTCAAGAATCGTATGCGGTTCAATATACTCAGTAATGGCACCCTTGTCACAGAAGAAATGGCCTCCTTTCTCTCTTCAACCAGCCGCTGTGACGGGGTACAGATTTCCATTGACGGTTCTATTCCGGTGACCCATGATTCCTTCAGAGGGAAAGGAAGTTTTCATAAGGCAATCACAGGAGTGAAACTTCTTCAGAGACACCATGTCCCCGTTTCCGTCAGGGTGACCATTCACAGACACAATGTAAGGGACTTGGATGCCATCGCAGACCTCCTATTTAATGAAATCGGCCTTGATAGCTTTTCAACAAATGCCGCTTCCTATATGGGGCTTTGCCGGCAGAACGCCGAGATAATCCAACTCACCACCGAAGAACGGTCTTTGGCCATAGAGACCCTTCTGAGGCTCAATAAAAAGTATCATGGGCGAATCAGCGCATCCGCCGGGCCGCTGGCGGAAGGGATGGCGTGGCTTGAAATAATGGAGGCTTACAGCCAGGGTCAAGAACGAATGCATGACAGGGGTTATCTGACGGGTTGCGGAGGGCTGATCGAAAAACTCGCCGTTCGCGCGGATGGGGTCATAGTTCCCTGCACACAGTTGAGTCATATTCAGTTAGGCCGCATCAACGAGGATGATCTCAAAAAAGTCTGGCAGGACCACCCTGAGCTGAAAAGACTGAGGGAACGATGTAATATCCCTTTGAGTAGCTTCACGTTTTGCCGGGACTGTAAATATACTGATTTCTGTACGGGCAACTGCCCTGCCCTCGCTTATCAGATGGTAGGTGACGAAAACCATCCCAGTCCTGATGCGTGTCTTAAAAGATTTTTAGAGCAGGGGGGACGACTTCCTGGTAAGAATGCAGTATAACGGATACCTAGAATTCACTACAAAGGCGCAGCCCCTTTTTTACAACTGTAAGTCGCTGTGTTACCTGACTTACAACTCCCACCTACTGCAGCGACACCGGCACCGCATGTTCCACCTGCTGCCCCTCCCGTCCTGCATAACGAACTCGTTGCCGAGGCGCCATCGCGACATGTAGAGACACCAGGGCTCCCGCCTTTTTTGCAGGCTTCTTGAGCATAGGCCACACCGCCTCCAAGATCGAGGAGTCTGGGAGGCTCATATGGCTTTCTGGACTCTTTATCCTCTTTTTTAAAGCTCTTCATTTTTCCCCCAAGATTAACTACCAGCCATTGCACGCTACGGATCTTTAAAAAACGGAATGGAGAGTAAACATGAGAGTATCTCTCAATTGCATCCCTTGCACCATTTTTCGTCCTATACAATAGCTCGGAGAGTCATACCATACACTTTGCAATGGAAAAGCTGCTTAAGACTGACTCGATCTTCTTGAGGTGTTCATTTATGAGTTCCATATCAAGTCTTTGCTGAAGCTCTTCACAGAAGTATTGTATACACAAATAGCTCCTACAATCCACGGGAAGTCTACAACCGTGCTCCCAAAAAGGACATAGATTCCTTTCGGCTTTCTCGTAATCAGGGTCAGGGAGTGTGCTACTGCATTGAGTCAAAAGGTAATCATGAAGATCAAATCCACCGACAGAACCCGCGATATAGATGGATCGCTCCGGTGTGGACAATCGACAACAATGTGATTCACATGTCGGGCAAACCTTTTTGACGACTGTAAGGATCAATCGTTGAATATCAGTGAGATATCTCTTGTATTCCCGTGATTTGTTTTCCAGGTATTTTTTTGCCTGGTCGCTCAAAGACGTATAGAATTTTCCATAAATTTCGTACTTCTCCCGAGCCTTTCTAAAATCTGAGGTCATCCGATCGTTAAGACTGTTTATTGGATCCATAACCATGGATCGGTCCGCCTAATTCAGGGACCTGTTATGCAGGAGCGCCTCCTGCTCTACATCGTCCGCCTGCCGTACTGCCCGCCCGGCACTGGTTAGTCGCGCTACCCCCTGTCCGGCATCGGGGCTGTGCTGCCGGTGTACCACCCGCTCTGCATCGTCCACCTGTGGCAGTCGTACCTGTTCTGCACTCCGAACCCGCGGCGGTCGTACCTGACTTACAGGCTTCGCCTGCTGTATTCCCGGTCCTGCATACACCCCCCGTTGCTGCTCCACCGTCACGACACGCACCGACAGTGGGACTTCCGCCCGCTTTGCATCGAACAGGCTGTGCATGGGCCACGCCACCCCCAAGATCGAAGAGCCTAGGGGGTTCGTAGACCTTTCGGGATTCCCTATCCTCTTTTTCAGAATTATTCATCTTCACCTCCAGCACGGGAACCAGTGATTAATTCCCACACATCTTGATCCAGACGAAAATGGAGATTATGAATGGTCAATCTATGACACAGTTCCAGAATAAGGTCAAACAGGATTGATTTTGCCTGACCCGACAAATACGAAAAGAAGAGGATATACCGTTTGATAATCCTGGAAACCGCTTCTTTCCTTGATACACCATCCAGATAAAGGCGTTCATCCTTGAATAGAAAGTAGAGCCCACCTAAGCTTGCACTCCGTCCGATCGCTTCCTCGTCCAACCCCTTTGAAGGATCCATCTGATGATAGGGGGAAGAAAACACTTGGTAGCCTCCATTCCGCCTTGTCAAAATGGGGCTATCATCTGAAAATACTATTGCACCTTCTGTTACCCTGGCCAATGAGCTTTTTCCTGCACCGGAATCTCCCAAAAACAAAAAACCTTTTTTATCTTTGACAAGAGCTGCACCGTGCATGAAACAGGCCTCTTTCTCACCCAAGACCTGGGCCATATACATCCACAGCAACCTATGGAGGGGACGAAAACACTCCGGCCCCTCATTCAAGAGATAGATATGCCCTGCAGTAGCACCCGGGTCAAATAAAAGGAGCCCATCCATGAAAGATGAGGCGATTGTGGCCTCATTCTCGGGAATATCCTCTTGAAAATCAGGGAACCCGGACAACCACGCGAATACCTCTCCGCTGATCAATTGCTGCTCGAAATTCAAGTCTCCCCCTTTTCCGAACATGGGAGAAAAGTCATTGGTGTTCTTGAGAATACTGACTTTAACCTCAGCATCTACCATTTCAGACGGTTGTAGGAAGCCGTGAAAATACTTTCGACACAGAGGGACGGCCCTTTTGGCCTGACCCAAAAAAGTGAGTTTAACCGCTACGTCCGCTATATGTAGAACGAGTTTCATGAGCAACCCGGACTACTCGAGACCATCCTTGAAACCGGAAACCGGCCTGATTCATAGGACTCCTGGCACAAGAAATATGGAGCATAGAGGTCTTTGTTTAGGGCATAGGCATTGGCCCTGCATGCTCCTAGACATTGAAACCTAAAGAGGCAATCTCCACAAACCCCTTTGAGCTGTCTGGGAAGAGAACTCCGAAGTTCCATAAGAATCCGGTGGTTTTGCCATATCTCCACTATAGAATCCTCATAAAGGTTTCCCATTCGAAGTTCATCAATGGTTTGACCAATACCGCATATGGAAAAGTCTCCATTGGCAAGAATCCCCAATATATTCATTATCCTGCATTCAATAATCCCTCTCCTCTTTATATCTTCAATGGAACGCAGCGCCACCGGAAGATCAAAGATTACATCCAGATCGCCGTGGGAAGAGTGCTCTCTTTCCACCGTTTGATAGAGAAGCATCAGCTCCTCAGGATCTAAGTTTTCCCTTTTCCTGAATGCTCTTTTCCCTCTTCCACAAGGAACAAGGTGGTTAATCTTTAGAGAGCTGGCCCCCAGTTCTTTCGCAAGGGAGACTAGCTTGTGTATTTCCCGACTATTCTTCCTTTGCAGTGTCATAATGATCTGGAAACTAAACTCATATTCGGACAAAAGCTTCAATCCTTGTAGTGTCCGATCAAAACCTCCTTTTACACCCCTCATTTCATCATGCATCTCTTTCGTCGCGGCATCGAGACTGATTGATATCTGATCTATTTGACATGATCGCAAGGTCTCTAGTATAGGACGTTCAAACAGGGTTCCGTTACTCTCGATGATGATACCGATACCCTCTCTAGCCAGAAACGTGAGTAGGGCATAGAAATCTTTATATAAGAGGGGTTCGCCCCCGGTCAGTTTAACACTTTGAAGACCGATGGTTTTTGCTTCCAGAATAGTTTTTTTTAGATGTTCCAAAGGAATACCATGGGTTGCACTTTCCGAATATCCCGGTGAAATCCAGCAATGATGGCAAGAGAGGTTACACTGGTCACTCAGGTAGAGGTAAAGACTGGCAAGGGGGTAGCCTGGGGTTTGAGTGTACATTCGTCTTCCATAAGGCTTTTTTCGCGCCTAAACAAGAATGAAACGGTTTTCCTCCAAATTTTTTACAAAACTTCTGACATCGTCCTCTATTTTCTGCGGGTCAACGTCGGGATACAACTCACTCATACGACGGA
The DNA here is from genome assembly GCA_964520425.1 of uncultured Desulfobacteraceae bacterium. GTDB lineage: Bacteria > Desulfobacterota > DSM-4660 > Desulfatiglandales > HGW-15 > JAFGFY01. The sequence goes on along the minus strand of CAZFMX010000010.1, from coordinate 50,596 downwards.
TCACACTACTCACACTCTGATCTTCACCGAGTAATAGAAACGCCTCTTTCCCGGATTGGTTCAAATACCTCAATTCACCACTATCAGAATCGAATAGGAAAGCCCCGTCATCTTCTTCCCGAAATACAATCTCTTCATTTCGTCTATATCTTTTTTCAGATTCCATAGTTCTAGACAATGATAGCGTTACTCTTCTTTAATTGTGAAAGGAAAAACACCGCGTCCAATTGGGCTTTTTGTTCGGAGATTCGGTACCTTTCGGAGATTAATCGTGAAATCTCCTTAAAAGAACGACTTCCGTCGCAGGCTTTCCAGATCGTATAGCCCGTTGAATTCACCAAATACATGGGAGTCTCTTCTCCATTCTTCTTCACATAGAGAGTGATTCCCTTTTCAGATGCACGACACATCATTGACGGATTTTTTATGGGTTTGGACTTTCTCAGAATGTCCATTTCAAGCTGTTCAAGTAAATCCCTTGTCTCCTGCTTGGCGGCCTTCAACTCCTTGGGATTTGCCAGCAAAATGCCAGAAATGAGCCCCATAAGCTTACACACGAAGCTTCTCCTCGACCTAATTATGTCTGCCATATGCCCCTTCCTTTCCCAGATACAGAGAATACTAAAACGTATTTGGGTTAATCATTACTTTCTAGTATACACCCATCTCCCGTGTTGTTCAACCCCAAACGACCGAAAACCACCAGATAAAAGAGTATCTTAGAGAAAATAGTGCGGCCGTTCTCTCTTATACTGAAATCTCATCGACAAAAGGCCCCGAAGATGGATTCATTATATTTTCGGAAGAGTAAATTGGTTTTTATGAAATCAACCAATGAATTTGAAACAGATGTTTTCAAAATGACTTTCGCGGGTTACAATGAAGAAATGAACAATATGAACGGATCGTTAACATTCCACATGGTGAGTGAGATAAATTGACAGGACCGGGCAAACATTTCCATCTACATTTCACAGGATACTCTATGCACCCCTTCCTCAAACCGGGAGACCGAGTCATCGCTAAGAAAGTCTCTCCTGATTCACTTCAGGTAGGGGATGTGGCCATAATCGATGACTCAAGAGACTGCCTTGTGATTCATCGTTTGGTAAGAATACTCCCTCAAAAAAAGGGGATATTTAAAGGAGATTCACGACTTGAATCTGACCCTGAACCCGTCGAACTCTCTGCCATATCAGGCAGAGTTGAAGCCATACTAAGAAATGATCGGCTGATCCCTATCTCAACCGGTTTCAGATCCAGAATAAAGGGGATTTATACATGGCTTAGTCTAAGAAATCTTACTATAGGCGCCCTGAGACTGAAAACCAAGAAGGTCCTGATGAAAACTATCCAGATGGATGAGCTAAACGACCTTAATCAAGAGATCAAATATATCAATCGAGTACTTAGCGGTCACTTGACGTTAAAAACCCCTCACCTTGACTGGAAAAGCCTGAAGGAAAGGGCCTGCACGGAAGGAGTTGCAGGAATTCTCTACCATCGACTCAAAGATGCGAATATACCACCATCCACTCTTTCCCAGCTTAGACACCGCTATCAATCCGTTGTAGGTCAAAATCTGATCGTCCTGGACACGCTGAAAAGATTAGAACATACCTTAGGCAACGAACGAATAGAGGCCATGACTCTCAAGGGTGCTTCTCTATTGGAGCACAGCTATCCGGTTCTGGGGATGAGGCCCATGAGTGACCTCGACTTGATGGTGCGTCCCGAGAAATACGAGCAATTTGTCAGCCTTCTTCAGGAGCTGGGGTATGAACCGGATTCCATGATCCCCCATTATTTTCACAAGGGTAAATCTGTTATCGATGTGCATATCCATGCTCTGAACACGGATCGGATCGCCAACCGAGCGAAGCTCTTCCCCTCAGGAATGGAACCGATCTGGTCCAACTCCCTTCCTTGGCAAGAGGGATATCGATGGATCAGACGGCCTGATAATGTGGATAATGCTCTTCTCCTTGCCCAGCACTTGATGAAACACTCCTTTTCTAGCCTCATCTGGATCGTCGATCTCTCTTTGTTAGTTGAGAACCGTGACAGCACATTCTGGACAAGCCTGCAAAAAAGGGCGGATCAGCTTGAACAGACAAGGCCTCTTTCATATGCTCTCTTTCTCACAAAGGGTCTTTTTGGGCTGGAGCCTCCCCAGAGGTACCGTTTCGAGGATCTAAATAAGGCTCTCTCCAGGCTCGAACGGGGAATTCTAAGGGTAAGGATCAAAGGGCAGAAACTTCATCGACTGGGCCCGCTTATGGCCCTTTTCTGTCTTCCAGGGCTTAAGGCCCGAGTCACCTTCTTGTGGGAGACTCTTTTCCCAAAAAAAGCGGTGGTTGAACAGGAATTTCAGAGCCTCCACCACGGCAAACGCCTTCTCTTCTATCCGGGCCGGGTCCTTCAAATAGCGGCCTTTGCCCTCAAACAGCTTATTCTAATTACTGGCGCCTTTATTAGAGGGTAGAGAGAAAAGAAATGACTAATACTGTGCACATCCTTAAACGGATATTAAAGGATGGAAAATCCTATATCCCTGCCTTCTTGCTTCTGGGTGGAATTGGATTGATCTTGATCCCAGTTGAGTTTTATGGCCTTCTCCTTTCCAAAAAACTCGTTGACAAAGGATTCCTCCTGCAAAATTGGGATACAACCAAAAGCATACTGTTCATCCTCATCATCCTTTTTATGCTGCGGAGTCTGATTCGTTATGGAACGTCACTCTTCTCCAATAAGGTCCAATTTCGAATCAACCTGAGATTTCAGGACGAACTCTTCTCCCATATACTTCACCTGCCTGTTCGATTTTTCATAAAAGAACCCACCGGAAAGCTGATGTCGCGGGTACTGGACGATGCCACGAGGTTTTCTTCTGTGTTTGGTATACTCTTTGGTCCTGCTCTGCTTAATCCCTTCAAACTCATGGCCTTACTGGGTCTTCTATCCTACATAAGCATTCGCATGTGTGTTCTCATGGCTTTATCAACTATCATTTCTTTTCTGATAATAGAGTGGATGGGCAGTCGAATACGCATCATCTCGAAGAAAATCCAGGAACAAAACGCGACAATCTCCAGTTTTGTCGGGCAAATATTTACCAATATCGAACTGGTCAAATGCAAAATCACGGAAAGACAGACGGCGACGGCTTTTCGCCAGCTGTTAGAGGAACTGATCCAGTTATCACTTAAGATGCTGAGAGTAAGGTTGATCTCAAGCCCCATTTTGGAATGTCTTAAATATTTCGCCCTAGGAGGTGTCTTTGTCTATGGAAGTTGGTTGATTTCTAAAGGCTTCCTTTCGATTGGCACTCTTACCACATTTCTGGGCGCAACCTATCTGTTTTTTAATACGCTTAGCACGCTCGGTCAGACTTACGGATCACTCAGGGAAAATCTTGCCCGTATGGAGATTATCTATGAAATCCTTGACTCTTCCCCTGAAAGTCTTGAGAAGATATCAGTAAATGAAGTTCCCTCACCCATTGACTCTATGGAGTTCAAAGGCATCACATTTGGCTATAACCCTTTGACACCGGTTCTAAGGAATGTCTCTTATCACATTTCACATGCAGAGTTCCTGGCAATTACGGGACAAAGCGGAAGTGGAAAGACAACCCTCGCACGCCTTCTACTCCGCTTTTACGAACCGGATTCAGGAGAGATTCGATTGAACGGAAAACCAATCAGTCAAATCAACCTGGATACGCTTCGCTCCAGCATAGGGATCGTTTTTCAGGAGAATCTGATACTCGACGGTACGATTAAAGAGAACATAGCCTATGGGAACAACGGCATCCCCATGAGTCGAATCATTGCAGCGGCTAAGACTTCGCAAGCCCATAGTTTTATAGAAACATGTCCTGACCTTTATGAGACAGTCGTCGGTGAGTGTGGAAAGAACCTGTCAGGAGGGGAAAGGCAAAGGATTGCGATTGCCAGGGCTATCGTGACGGATCCCCAAATCCTTATTCTTGATGAAGCCACATCTTTTCTTGAGTTAGGACAAGAAGAGGCCATACTCAGAGAGATAAAGGAGATTCGGCGCGGAAAAATCACGATAATCATTTCCCACCGTCTTTCAGCCATCAGGATAGCCGAGAGGATACTGACCATGGACAATGGCAGGGTCCTTGATACGAATTTTCAATCTCTGATAAACCACGCCAATTATGGTTAGACTCTATAGAATCAGGGAAATCCGTATATGAATCCGCTATTGCAAATCTATGCTCTCTACAAGAAAGAATTCGGTTTGGAGAAAAACAGATTTCTTGAATCATTTGAGAGGCTTTTTCTCGAATCTCCGTATTCGATATTGGAGTGGGCTCCTCAGATTTCTCCAGGGATTATTCATACTGCCAGATTCAGGATGGGATACCATGAAATTGACAAGTCAGTGGGTCTCGATCTCATATGCAGGTATCTTGATCAACTCTCAGAGTATGAAAATGTGCGTTTGAATCGAAGCATTCTGGATCAGATCATCGATAAAAATCTAGACCTGTCAAGAATCGGCAAGCTGGGAGTCGGCGTGGACTTTCCGGCGAGCATGAAAGATCACAAGGTCAAGGTCTACTTCACTATTAAGGATTATCCCGAGAAGTGGGCTCAAGTCTTAGCTACCCACCCTCCCGTTGATGGCATAGACGCATACCCGATGAATGACATGTTCGGAATAAATATCTATTTTGACGGAAGAACTGATATAGAGATATACCCTTCTCTAACGGCTGCAGACTGCGTGAACATGACGCTGATGAAAAAACTTAAGCTTCAAGATATCTCACGTGATCTTCTTTCAACCTGTAGTGGGTTGTTTGTCTCTTTTAAGAATGACGGCAGACGCGTCTTCCACTTTTCACTGCATACCCCTATCAAATTCATTAAGATGATCGGCAATCGGCAACTCACCCTACTTTACGGCAATGCTCAAATCATCAACCATATTATGGGTCAATTCAATGGAATAGGATTTATGCGTGTTGTTGTCTCTTTTTCAGAAGATGAAGTGTTTTTGCGTGAAGTAAGGCATATTGATCTTGCATTATGTTATCAGCTTTCACAAACTGCTTGATAATCTATTCTCATTCTCATGGACCGTAACACTGATAAAAAAATATTTATAGATCTTGAATCGATGCTTTTTAAGATCAGGTTCGACATTCTGACTTCGAGGGATATATATGTACGCTGGTCTTCGAGAATCACTTATTCAATCAATATCTAGAGCGGTAGACATGCTCTACCACATTCAGCTTCCTTCCGGAGGATTTCCCAACTATTCTTCTTCTGATAAACGAATGGAGGAAGACTGCAGATTTGACCATTGTGTTTTCTCTTCAACCATCATCGGCTACTGCCTTCTGTTTTCAGAGAATGAAAAAGCTCTGAGAATACTCCAGAAGATAAGGGGATTCCTGACTCGTGAAATGATTGATCCGGGTATATGGTGCTATTGGAGTTCTGATAGCAGTTTTAATATAATCCCCGACATGGATGACACTTGCTGTGCTTCATTTCTTCTCAGAAAAAGCCATCCAGACCTCTTGAGAGGCGAGAATGTCCCTTTTCTTCTTCGCAACAGGAATGAAAAAGGACTTTTCTATACCTGGCTCAACCCTCTTCCTGCCCCCGAAGAGCGAAACGATATCGATAGTATAGTGAATGGGAACGCCATCCTCTATCTAGGTGAAAGGGAGGCAACTAAGAAGACTATCGATTTCTTGAACAGGATTATTCTTGAGGATCATGAGAAGGATACATATTGGTATTACGTGAACAATCTGGCCCTCTATTATACGATGTCCCGCGCCTACTTCAATGGAGCAAGAAGTCTTCATCGATCAGCAGATTCTATCATCCATAAAGTTACATCCATGCAATCCCAAAAAGGATCTTTTGGAAACGAACTGAATACTGCACTCGCTATCTCAACCTTAATGAACTACAATTTCGGTGATAGGACTATCTTAACAAAGGGGATAAAATTTCTTCTTGATAATCAAGCTGAAACAGGCATGTGGAAAAAGAGGGCTTTTTATGCCGGGCCCCGATACCCCAGCCCTCAATCAGTATGGTACGGAGCTGAAGCATTAACAACTGCTTTATGTCTTGAAGTATTGCTGAGATTTGAAAGAGTCATCGCCGCAAATGAAAATGAACAAGAGCGTTTTTAGAAACCCCATCCGGAAGTGCAGTCCCCAGCAGCTCCCTCACCGGCCAGACACCCTTGGTCAAGGAGTCCGCCAGGGCATCCCGTCTGTGCCCCCGTACCAGCATTGCAGTCGCCCGCTTGGAAGGCCCCGCCTGTCGTACATTGACTCGCGCCCATGGCCTGTTCAAAAACCCCTCCGATTTCTTTGACCATCGGCGGCTCGTAACTCTTTTTCTCCTTCTTCTTCATCTTGCAAGTCTCCTTGATTTCACCTACACAATATTATCCCATAATTCTCCCGTCTGCGCAAATTCCAGCCACTGTGAAGGCAGCGTGTCTAGGATTTCTTTTGTGAGAAAGAAACCGACGTTTGCCGTCTCGTCGCTCAGATACTTAAAAAAGTGGATGAGATTCATGAGGATTACACACATCAATTCTGTATTTCGTATGGATGATACTCTGTGTTGGCGGCTCTTCTTCAGTAGAAATATCTTCTGGATCTTCCCCTTCATTATAGTGCTATTAACAAGTGGATCATGGATCTGTCTAAAGGGAGAGCGATATGCGAACACGTCGGATCCTTCCTTTCTAATAATAACGCCATCATCTGAAAAACAGATATCTGGTCGACACAAACGGGTGACTGTCGATTTTCCGGATCGTGAAGGTCCAAGAAAGAGGACACCCCGGTCGTCTTTCTGGACCGCTGAACCATGAAGCAATAGGCCATTATTATGGATTAGAAGATGAGATAAGATAAACATCATTCCATTAATGAATCCCTGGCTCAAAGCAGGGTGAACGACTTTGAACCCATTCAAGATCCACATCAAGACAGTAAATGGAATGGCGTTTCTGCTAAGGTAAAAGAAAGCGATATTGAGTTCCGAATCAAAAAAAAACAGACTCACTCCCCCCCTTGAGTAGATCAGGGACCGCGATTTGCCAATTCGCGCGCGAATATGCCTCATTCCTTCTTCTTCAGGATCCAAGTGTTGCAACAACTCGATTGACTCTTCGACTAACTTCTCTATCTGTCCATCCGGTGGAAACCGCCGATGGATACTCAAGAAGTGCGCCCTGAATCTTTCAAGCTCAGAATGATCCCAAATGAAATGTCGGTTTTGTGAATATGGGAAAATTTCAACCCGACAGCCTCCGCGAGTCGTATCCACAAAGTAGTCACTCCAGTTTTTCTGTATGCGAGTGATAAATGCATCCATTCGTTTTCTACAAAGAACATGAAATATCTGCTCGCCGATTTTCAGATTCAGTTGACCATTCATTGCCTCTCTGGGCCTAGACATAACTCTCCATTTCTCCCTTGAACACTTTGTAACATGACAGTGGGTCCCAGCCCTCGATGCCTCTATTCATATAATAAGGGATCGCGGGACAGCCTCCCCTGCAAAGAAATGTGTAGGCACAGTCTCTACACTCCAGAAAAGAGTCCATTCTCCGAGCATACCTCTCTCTGAATTCCCTGAATCCTCGAGAATGAAGCCATATGGATTTAAAGCCCTCGTCTCTTACATTCCCCACTCTATAATCCCATAGACGGTCACATGGGATCACCCATCCATCGGGTCGAATGGAACACTCCGAAACGCTGCCGCCACAGCTCGTAATCTTATGGGCTTTTGTTGGTTTGTGGTTGTAGACATCAATCCCGGATACTTCTTGCATCCTCTCAATAGTCTTTATCAGTGAGCCACCTATTAATCTTGGATACCTCTCCTTCAATTCTTTTAGCTCAGCCTCCACTTCTTTCCGCTCATCGAACAAGAGAAAAAAATCGTGAAGATGAGACAAGGCACTTCCTTGCGGCAATAAAGAGGAGAAACAGATTTGGGAAGCGCCGAGTTTCTTCGAGAGTCGAACAATCTCTTGAAGAGAATTTTTGTTGTTTCGACAAACGACCACAAAAAAGCTAAAAGGAGCATTCCATCGGCGTAAGGCTTCAACGCCTCTCATTGTTCTCTCAAAAGCCCCTTTTCCGCGAATACTGTCATGAGTATGTGAATCCGGTCCATCCAGAGAAACCTGAATTTGATCCAGACGGCCTGACCTGCAAACCTGAGAGATGACTTCTTCGTCAAACAGGGTCCCATTGGTGTTAATGGATATACGAAAATGATATCTTAGGATATGATTGAGGAGTGCAGAAAGATCTGAACGCATAAAGGGCTCACCGCCTGATATCAGCAGTTGAAATACTTTTATTCGGGTGAGTTCATCAACCACTTCTTTCCATTCCTCCAGACTCAGATCTCCTGGTTTATTCTTCGTGCCTGAGACTCCACAATGAAGACACTCTAGATTACATTTATTTGTGATATTGAGCGTTACTTTTTGCGGAGCTGAAGGAATCTTCATGATGATGGATTTTCCTTGATCAGAGCAAATTCCGCGTGATTCAATATTCTTGATTTCGGAAAAAGCCCTTTTTCAAACACCTCTTCACAAAGGCCGTAAGGGTCAGTCAGAGGTCTGTTTGCTGCCAAAACATCAGCCCGACAGAAGCCAAGACAATGAAGCTTGAAGAGGCATTTTCCACAGATACCTTCCATTTCAAAAGGAATTTTTTCGCGAATCTCCTTGAAGAGCACTCCTTGTCTCCAAATGTGGGCAATGCTCTTATATCTAACATTGCCCATCACCAGAGCCTCATTTCTCCTGCCTATACCACAGATAGACACATCTCCATTTGAGAGGATCCCACAGATATTGAGAATTTTACAGGTACATAGTCGGTGTTTGGATAGCTCTTCCATTCCTTTTAACGCAGGAGGTAGATAAAGATCAATGTGCATATGTGGAAAACGTGATACGTATTCACTCTCCACCTTCCTTTCAAGTTCCAAGACTTCTTCAATCGCCAGACTTTCGCTGACCTTTGGCTTTGAAGTTTTATGCATAAAAGAAAGGGGGTTGATTTCAAATGATCTCACTCCCAGTCTATCGGCCAGTTCAATGGTATTCTCGAGATCATGGACGTTTATCTTTTGAAGACAAAAGATGACCTGTGGATAGATTCCGTACTCTATGAGGTATTGAATGCCAGTAACGGCTTTTTCAAAACACCCCCTGACAGCTCTCACTCTTTCATGAACTACAGCGGTGCTGCCATCCAAACTGACACTGATATATTTTAGATGACATCTTTTAAGTCTCCTCACAATGTCTTCGGTGAGTAACGTAGCGTTTGTTTCGATAGCGAGAGAGAGTTTGTTCCGGGAAAAAACTTCAAGATACTCAAAGAGGTTCGGATTAAGGAATGGTTCTCCACCGGTGACTTTAATGTGGTTTAGCCCCAAGGCAAGGCTATCCTGCACAACTCTCGCCATGACCTCAACGGAAACATTTTTTTGATTCTGTCTTTGGTAGACACTATTGTCGGCGGTATAGGCAGGTCGCACCCAACAATGGATACATCTTAGGTTACAGGACTCCGTGGGATAGAAGTAGATGGATCGTAATGGATAATCCTGAGTCTTCTTTGGTTTTATCATCATGAGACGTGCTTATTCCCTTACGCTTGGTCGTCGAGGAATCCCAGTCGCCCCAAATCCTCAAAAAATTTTATACAGTCTCTCTCAATCTGTTCTCGTGAAATATCTGAATAATCTAGACATATGCCTTTGATGATCTGTTCCGGTTTCCTTTTCTTCACGCAGGACTTCCAAATACTCATTCCAAGTTCATTCAGGTGGAAAATCCGTCCTGTATCAGGATCGAAAAGAAATGCCCCCTCCTCTTCCTCCCTAAAAACAATATTTTGATTGACGCGTACCTCCGCCCTTTCATCTAACATATACCCAACCCCTTTTCATCAAGTTCTCCAAGAAATCCTTCACATCCTCTCGAATGCTCTCTTCTTGTCGCCCATATTCTCGGGCAATCATCCGGATTAGACTCGCTACATCTCTCTTTCCGTCTAAAAATGCAACAATGCTTGCCCCTGTCCGGTTGATTTCATGTGACAACCGGTCTTCCAGATTAAAAACGACACCTCCTTCTTCAAAGAAAGCACAGAGAATATTACCTCTCAAACAGAAAATATGCTCTTCCAGAATTCTCAATCTTATCTATCTCATAGACCTAGGGCCAATACTAGGCCTTATCCCCATAAAAAATCCTTAGAATCAACGCTGTAACAACCATAGATGAAACCATACCTCAATCATCCAGTTCCTGCAATGAGTTTCGCTGTTATGTCTTGATTGAAATAAAGGGTTCTTTCTCAGTATTTTCAGTAGAGTTCTGTGGATATCAATGCCTGACGAGAGAGTTTTCCCTTGCCCTTTGGCGAGGCAAAGTCTATCATGAGATGAATACCTGAAATCAGAGGATTAACATGAGTAAATCCAGGAAGATACCAAAGGCCACTATCACAAGAATCTCCCTATATTGTAGGCAGCTTGAGCTCCTTGAATTCGATGGCTACAGGATGGTCTCCTCTGAGAAACTCGCCTGGTTATGTCAAGTCAACCCGGCCCAAGTCAGAAAGGACTTGGGGTATTTTGGAGAATTCGGTGTCCGCGGAGTGGGCTATGATGTAAGAGAGCTCATGCGAGAAATCAAGAAGATTTTGGCCGTAAATCGGGATTGGAACATGGGGATCGTGGGCGTTGGAAATCTCGGTTCGGCAATATTGAATAATCAGAATTTCCCGGATCGGGGTTTTTTCTTTGTCGCAGCCTTTGATAATGACCTTCAGAAGATCGGTAGAACAGTCTTTCCAGGCCTGGAGATAAAACCCATCGAAGAACTGGCCATGACGGTGATAAACAGCGAAGTTGAAATCGGTGTGATCGCCACTCCCGCATCAGAGGCGCAGCGGATCGCCGATCTATTCTTAGAAGCGCATGTCAACGCTATTTTGAATTTTTCACCAACCCAGATCATCGTGCCCGATTGCTGCCTTGTAGAAAATATCGATTTCACTATTAAGCTCGATGTTCTCACCTATAAACTGAAACACGAACTTGATAATGGCCAAGGTTAAGGACTTTCCTAGAATTTTTGAAACTGTCTTCAAGTTTTCATCACTTGTATGCGACATTGTTGAATCTAGGAGGCCTTTTCAGTCCGCCTTCGCAGACGAACAGGCTTTCCCGTGGATGAATACCTAAACTATTCCTCAAACGGGATCCATGACATGGGCTATGCTACGGCGCGATGGCGTACCCGAGCTGAGGCGGATTATCGCGTCGACTTGTCGCGTCGAAACCTTTGGCGAAGTCGGAAGCCGAAGGCGCCCGTCCTCAGTAGCCTGCTACGGAGGATAGAAAGACGGGTAACTCAATGGAACCACGTGTTTACCCGCGGGATTCCATTTTCACGGACTTTTCAAGTACATATAAAATGACAGCTAGTAAGAAGATCGTAGAGATATTCGCGGATGGTGCCTGCAGTGGTAATCCCGGCGTAGGAGGCTACGGGAGCATTTTGAGATACGGAGGAGAAACCAAAGAGATCTACGGGTATGATCTTCACACGACAAACAATCGTATGGAGATGATGGGCGTCATTGAGGCCTTACGTCTTCTGAAAAGACCATGCAAAATAAGAATAGTGACGGATTCAAATTATGTGGTCAAAGGGATGACCCAATGGCTACCCGGTTGGCTCAAACGAAATTGGGTAAACAGTCAGAAGAAACCGGTCTTGAACAGAGATCTATGGGAAACGCTTTTGGACTTAAGTGAACCCCACGAGATCAAGTGGATATGGGTTCGCGGGCACGCCGGACATGAAGAGAACGAACGCTGTGATGAACTGGCCAAAAGGGCCATCAGAACGGGCATGAAGCAAAGCAGGAAGTGAATAAAGAGCATCAAAGGTGTCTTTGTGAGAAACATTATCCCTTGACCAACAGTCAATATTATGTTATATATAAGGTAATTTGTTTTCGACCATCTTCGGTTCGGAGTTTAAAATGAAATGCCCTAAATGCGGTTATATTAGCTTTGATTATAACCAGGTTTGCCCTAAATGTAGCAAAGACATTTCAGCCGAGCAAGCAAGACTAAACCTGCCTGCTTTCCGGCCTGATACCCCTTTCTTACTGGAAATGCTCATCGGTGAGGTAGATGAGCCTGGTGCAGGTCTCGGCACGGGTGAATTCTCAGACATTGAGGGAGATACCGCTGAATTCGGGACTGGGACGGATGATTTCGATTCTGCGGCCCCAGATACTGAGGAAATAGAATTTGGCGATGATGATTTCGGCGCTGCAGAGGACGAGGGCACCCTCTCAACCTTTGACTTCGAGGACCTTGAATCCGATGCAGGTGAAGCAGAAGCAACATTTGACACATCCGTTACAGATTTCGATGTGGATAGTGATTTAGAAAGCATCGGTACGACAACGGGGGAACTCACCGAAGAGGAAACCGGTGAGACCGGAATCCCCTTCTCTGAACTTGATACACAAGAAGACGAATTGGACCTTGATGAGCAAAGTGTTTCGCTTGATGACTTTGACCTTACCGATGGGTTAGGTGAAGCGGAAGAATGGGATGATGAAGATGAAGGCCCCACCATGGGTTTGGAATATCCCGACTCCCAAGGGGAGGCGCCCGAAGTGGCTGTGTTACCTGATGGTCTGGAAGGTCAAGAGGTTACGCTAGATCTGGATTCTTCCGACTCAGATTCGGAGGAGGCCGCCAGAGCTACTGATCTGTGGACAGATGACGGTGATGAAGTCACACTGGATCTGGATGATCTCTCAGTCGATGAGACTGGAGAACTGAGAGTGGGATCGAATGAGACGGTTCACGAAACTGAAGACGACCTTTCGCTTGATCTCGATGATCTTGATATAGATCTGGACTTGGACGACTCTGAAGAAAAACCATCATGACCTTAAAAGTCCCTTGACTCTGAGGATTTAGAAACTATAATCCTTTTCAACGTTGCCGAGATAGCTCAGTCGGTAGAGCAGGGGACTGAAAATCCCCGTGTCCGCAGTTCGATTCTGCGTCTCGGCACCACAGTAAGACAACATTTTAAAAGGGCTGATCGATTTTCCGATTAGCCCTTTTTTTGCTAATCCTCATCCCCTGCCCCTTTTGAATTTCCCTCTTGACTTTTAGAAAAACTTACACTATTTTATACTGAAAGTTAAACTGTAAGTAACAAACACTGTCGGTTCATCCGATTAAATTAATGAGTGCGAATTAAGAGATATTCCCGTAAACGAAGCGAATGGTGATGAGGTCTTTTCGCGGTGACTGTCGGAAGGTCTACGTCATTTCATACAGTTACGGAAGATGGACCAAACCGCAAAGTCATTCCATATGGGAGGGCGCCATGAAATTGACAGAGAAGCAGAAGGCATTTTTGGATTATATCTCTAGATACATAAGGGAATGGGGCTATGCTCCCAGTTTTGATGAGATATGCGCCCATTTCGATTTCAGATCTTACAACACCGTGACCACCTATCTCAAGGCCCTGGAGAGAAAGGGATATATCCGTCTTCCTCGGAAAAAGAACCAGAAGCGTTCCATAGAGGTGATCAGCCCGGTGGAAACCAAACGTTTCGAATTTCCCCTCTTGGGCAAGGTGGCGGCTGGAAACCCCATCGAGGCCATCGAAGACGTAAATACGATTGAGGTCCCCCCATCCATGATAGGCGGTGGTGATCACTTTGCCTTGATGGTCAAAGGGGACTCTATGATAGAGGACGGGATACTGGATGGAGACTTCGTGGTGATCAGGAAGCAGTCAACAGCCGAAAATGGAGAAACCGTGGTCGCTCTGATCAACAACGAGGCCACCATAAAAAAATACTATAAAAAGAAAGATCATGTGGAACTCCGACCTGCCCACAAGGGTATGCAGTCTCTGATTGTCAAGGAAGGAGACCTGCGCATTCAGGGAAGGCTGGTAGGGGTGATAAGACATTATAAGCACGGTGTACGGTCTAAGGTATAAGGTATAAGGTGAAAGGCGCAAGATATAAGGAGAGAAAATGGGAGATTTTCAGAAGCTTAAAGTATGGAAACGTGCAAAGAATCTTGCTGTTTCAATCTATAGAACAACTGAAAAAGGTCCATTTATCAAGGACTATGGATTGAGGGATCAGATCAGACGCTCCGCCGTATCCATCTCAAGCAATATCGCAGAAGGGGATGAGCTGGGGACAAACAGACAGTCCATAAAATTCTTTCGCATCTCAAAAGGTTCTGTTGCCGAACTGCTCAATCTAACAATCATAGCTCAAGAAATCGGTTATTTCACAAAACCACAATTCGATGAGATCAAAGAGGAGTGCCAGGCTATTTCCAGTATGCTTGCAAAGCTTATCCAAGTGAGGGCAAAAGATTAAGCTTTCTCCCGTAACCGTAGACCCTATACCGTACACCGTAAACCTTATGCCCATCTTCCGCCATATCCTTCATATCCATATTCCGGCTTTTTCTATTGCTGTGGAACAGGTCTGCCGTCCTGAACTCAGGGATCGTCCTGTGGCTGTGGTCCCACCCCATTCGGAACGGGCTCTTATTCTCTCTGTCTCTTCCGAGGCCCGTAATGAAGGTATTTATAAGGGCATGCCCCTTACTAAGGCCCTGAAATTTTGTCCTGACCTGACCGTTTTGCCCCCTAATCCCGATCTCATGAAGAAGGTCTCTCAGGGCCTGAACAGAATAGCGGCTCAATACACGCCTCTTTGGGAGCCCTTTCGGCCGGGACATCTCTACCTGGATGTGACAGGAACAAAACGTCTATGGGGACGGGCAAAAGACACGGCCGGCCGCCTCAGACAGGAGATTAGGACTCATTTACATCTGACAGGGGCAGTCGGTGTAGCAGGCAACAAAATGGTCTCCAGTATTGCCTCAAGGATCATAAGATCTGAAGGAGTTATGGATGTGGATCACGGTCAGGAACCGTCATTTATGGCCCCCTTAAAGGTAGATATACTACCCGGCATAGGCCATGTGCGTCGACGAATCCTTCTGGAAGAGCTGAATATTTCCCTGGTGCGGGAGATCGCATCCATGGATATGGGGACACTGAAGCTTCTCTTTGGCCGACAGGCTCTTGTCATCCATCAGAGGGCCCTCGGCATAGACCCTACACCGGTCTATCCCCCTCGCATCAGACCCACCGTCGCCGAGGAGATCACCCTCTCTAAAGATGAAAATGATGATCATACACTGCTGGGGATCCTGTACGGGTTGCTGGAAAAATGCGCCCATCGGCTCAGGGACAGGTCATCATTTCCCAGAAAGGCCGGTTTGCTGCTCAGATATACGGATCAAGTAGAAATCATACGTCAGGTCAAACTCCCTTCTCCAAGTTTCTGGGATTTTGATCTTTACAAACACCTGGAGGAGGTTTTTTTCAAGGTCTGCCGCCGCCGCGTGCGTATCAGATTCATGAGGGTTTGGTTTCAAGATTTTTTACCTGTCAATCCACAGCTCTCTCTTTTTACTGAAAGGGCTTTAGATACTGAGAAGATGCCTCTCATAACTCACGCCCTGGATCGGATCAGGAAAAGACATGGGGATGAGGTGATTGGGTATGGGCGCACCGTGTGACCTTTGGTCACAAGGTATACGGTCTACGGTATAAGGTGTAAGGTTCAAGGCGCAAACCCAAAAACTTATCTACTACCCTAACCAATAGACCGTAAACCGTAGACCATAAACCGTAGACCGTGGAGAATCCATGTCCTTCATCCACCTCAACGTCCATTCTCACTATTCCAAGGGCTGGGGTATGGGCACCATTGAAGAACTCTGCCGCGCCGCCAAGAAACAGGACATGGACAGACTAGCGCTGACTGATACCAACGGGGTTTATGGGCTGATCTTTTTTCTTCAGATCGCCAAGGAGATGGGTATTCAACCCATTGTGGGAAGTGAGTTGGCCACTGAAGATCACCGTGCGGTCCTTCTGGTCAAAAACCATGAGGGATACGCCAATCTATGTCGGATCATATCCGACCGGCACTGTCACGAGGGTTTCGACTTCATCACATCCTTAAAGGCAAGGCGTCAGGGACTTATCATCTTCTCAGATGACTTCAGGTTGCTCAAGGCTCTTAAAAGAGAAAATAAAGAGGATCTGTTCGTGGAGATGTCGCCGGGCTATAACATGCACAAATGTTACGCCTTCTCCCGAGAGAGCAAAATTCCTCCTCTGGCCACTAATAGGGTCTATCTCATTGCAAAAGAGCAGTTTCGGCTTCATCAGGTTCTTCGGGCCGTTGCTATGAATACCAAGCTCTCCCGTCTCTCCTACAGGGACACCTGCCGTCCGCACAATATTCTTAATTCGCCTCAGAACATGATAGATCAGTTTCCCCATGTCCCCAAAGCAGTCCTCAACACCTTTGAGGTGGCAAATGCGTGTCTATCGGATTGGAACTTTTCCCAGATCATATTCCCCAATTTCGATCGGATGACGGATGAAGAGGCCTATCAGCGTCTCTATCAAGCCACCATGGATGGATGCAAGCAGCGATATGGCACCATCACCCGGGCAGTGAGAAATCGTGTGGAACATGAAATGAAGATCATTAAAGAGAAAAATTTCGCTCATTATTTCTTGGTGGTGGCTGATATGACCAAAAGGGCCGTTCGATCCTGTGGTCGAGGAAGCGCGGCTGCCTCTATTATCTCATACGCCTTGGGGATCACCCATGTGGATCCCATAAAACACAATCTCTTTTTTGAACGCTTTTTAAACTTGGGAAGAATGGATCCTCCAGACATTGACATAGACTTTGCATGGGATGAGCGGGATCAGATCATGGATTATATCTTTGCCAAATACGGTAACCGCCGAGTCGCCATGGTGGCCAACCACAACACCTTTGGGGCCCGATCTGCTATTCGGGAAGTGGCAAAGGTCTTTGGTTTGACCGAGGCAGAGATTAACCGCGTAACCCGCCGGATCGGTTTCGGATGGCGATTGAGACAAGTCTGGCGGGAGCTGGGAAATCACCCAAAAATGAGAGACATCGAGTTTAAAAAACCATGGGATGACATTTTGCGTACGGCAGCCCAACTCGAAGATCACCTGAATCATCTTTCAGTCCACTGTGGAGGGCTGGTGGTGGTGCCTGATGAAATACGGCGCTACTGCCCCGTGGAAATCTCTGCTAACGGGGTTCAGGTCCTTCAGTGGGAAAAGGATTCAGTGGAGGACGGCGGCTTGGTCAAGATCGATATCCTTGGCAACCGAAGCCTGGCCGTCATTCGGGACGCCCTAGCCCTGGTGGAGAAAAACAGTGGACTCCGAATTGATTATGCAACCTGGAACCCCATTAATGATCCCAAGACCGTGGAGATTTTTTATCGGGGTGATACATTCGGGGTCTTTTATTTCGAAAGTCCGGCCACAAGACAGACCCTGGTCAAAGTCGGATCCGGGTTTACATTGGAGGAATATCTTAAAAAAGACCACTTCCACCTTAACGTGGTGGTTACCTCAATTATAAGGCCTGCTTCTAACCAGAGCATCAGGACGTGGGTATCCAGGCTGCACGGCCAAACCTGGGACCCGCCCCACCCTTTTCTAAGGCCGGTCCTCGAGGAAACTCTTGGTGTCATGGTCTTTCAGGAACAGCTCAGCCAGGCGGCCATTTATCTGGCCGGATTTGACCCCTCAGAGGCAGACACCCTGCGGAAGGTGGTAAGCAAAAAGCACAAAGAGAAAAAACTGCGGGACTTTCAAACTCATTTTGAACGGGGGGCCCGAAAACGAGGTGTGAGTCGGAAAACAATAGAAGAGGTCTGGCAGATGATGATGGGTTTTGACGGCTACAGTTTCTGTAAGCCCCACTCAGCCAGCTACACGTTGGTGGCCTACAAATCCGCCTTTTTGAGAGCCCATTATCCGGCCGAGTTCATGGCCTCGGTCATCTCTAATGGAGGGGGGTATTACTCTACGCTCGGGTATCTTTCGGAAGCGCGACGTATGGGGCTTGAAATTCTACCTCCCGATATTAACCAGAGTGAGATCAAATATACGGGTAGGGACAAGGAAATCCGGGTCGGACTCATGCAGCTAAAGGACCTGACTCAAGAGGCCAAGGAGGCCATTATCCGTGAACGGTCCAAACATGGTCCTTTTATCTCTCTTGTGAATTTTCTGGAGCGAACAGGGTCACACCTCCATCTTCAGGATATCAGAGTCTTAATCAAAGCGGGCTGCTTTGATCGTATCGCCCATGGTATCCCCAGACCCGGCCTGGTATGGAAGGCTCTGAAGTTTTTTGACACCCCCACCCTCCCTTCTCCCATAAGCCTTCCCTTCCCTGCCAAAGATCTTTCCCTAAAAAATCTAGAATACCAATCAGGTCTTCAGTGTGATTCAACATTCTGCGGTTTAGAAAAAACTCGTTACACTGAGCATCGGCCAAGTATGCATCTGGATGAACTGTCCAAGATCCCTAGCCTTCGGGCGGAAAATATGAGGGGACAAGGGAGTGAAAAATACATCCCTGCCCACTACTCAAGGAATACCATGCTTAAACATGAGATAGAGACCTTGGGCTTCCTCCTTTCCATCCATCCCCTTGAGCGCTACAATCACATCCTTAAAGGATTGGACTATGTCAAGGCCCGGGACCTGCAGGCCTGGGCAAGAAAAAGGGTCAGTACAGTCGGCTGGATGGTCACCGGAAAGACGGTCCGTACGAAAGATGGGGATTCCATGAAATTTGTCTCTTTTGAGGATCCCACGGGCATCTATGAGGCCGTGTTCTTTCCAGAGGTCTATTATCGATATTGCGACATACTCAACGGATCACGGGCCTACATCATAAAAGGCAGGGTGGGAGAAGATTTCGGCGCTATCAGTGTCCAGGTCCATTGGATAGGGTTTTTAGATAAGTTCAAGGGCGGATATTCCATTGACACGCGGAAGCGAATTTCCTACACCCCGATCCAAATGGGTTGAATATTGTTCAAAAGGATTTATTGTTACAAATAAAAGAAATCTCCCTGAATGAGATTGTTCAGCCGAGGGAGAGGAGACGGAAAATGCCGATATATGAATACAAATGCAGCAAATGTGGAAAAATATTTGAAAAGCTGGTCTTAAATTCAGATAAAGAGGAATTTTTATGCCCTACCTGCGGGGATCAAAATACCTGCCGGCTCATGTCCTCTTTTTCCTGTGGGCCTTCCTCTGGCGCTGCAGACCTGGGAATCGGTGAGTCCCCTTCTTGTGGGTCCTCCTCCAGCAGATTCTCCTGAGCCTCGTAGGCTATCCAGCCGTGAGCTGTGAAAACATCCTGCATTCTTGGGAGGACGCACTTTTGGGGATTCATCTCGACGCTTGATAACAGATCGAACGGAAATGACTCAAGACACAAAAGGACATAAAATGAGCATTTGGTGGCTAATATCCATCATTGTGATTTGGATTGCTTTACAGGCCTATATCTTGCCTAAATTGGGGATTTCCACTTGAATGAGGGGGAGTTGCCAGTTGGGCAATACACAGGAAGAGAAGAAGGCGAGTGGGGAAAGGGATGGAGATCTAAGTCACTCAGGACATTCTAACCCTCCTTCACTTTCCTAATCACCCGGATATCACTGATCCGGGTGGATGGATACTGTCCTTCTTCATCTTTCTCCAGATACTTGACCACATCCCATAAGGTATTCAGGGCTATGGTGACCCCTACAAGAGCCTCCATCTCGACCCCAGTCCTTGCCTGGGCACTGACCAGGCACCTCGCCTCAATCGCGTCTTTTGAGACTTGAAAATCAACTCCGACCGTATCCAAAGGGATCTGATGACAGTGGGGAATAAGCATGTGGGTCTGCTTCGCGGCATTCATGGCCGCGACCTCCGCAATGAGCATAGGGTCCCCCTTCTTGATCTTGCCGTTCTTAATCGCATCAATCGTCTTCTCGGACAAAAAGAGTTTTCCCGCTGCCTCAGCCTGACGCCGAATAATAGGCTTTTCAGTTACATCAACCATTCCCATATTTCTTCCCCTTTTCATCTTTGTGCTCTCACAGAGTCCACAGAGCCACAGAGTTTATTAATCAGAATTCTTGAAAGGAGAATTCTGATTAAACGCTGACACATTGTGTAAATTAAATCCTTTTTCTATCCTATATTCTCGATAGCCGATAAGTCCAAGAACGACCTGATAGTTACTATTTTGTAACTCCAGCAAATCAAACAAAAACATTGTGAACTCAGCGGGTTTTTATTATATTTATCAAGGACATTCTCTTCGAGCAATCCCATTGATCCTGTAAATCCTGTCGAGTATATTAAAACTTACCCGATCATTTCTTTCTTCTTGACTGCTTCCTTTTTAATCCGATTGACCGTCTCTATCAGGGCTGGAAATACGTTTTCACGGATATCCCCTCCCACAGCCACAGCTAGGATCTCATCTCCGACTTTCAGATGTCCTTCATTAGTATCAACTAATACTTCAACTATCCCTGGTAATGATTTGGTATTTATAACGATTCTATTGATGGCATCCTGGTCATAGGCCACCTCAATGCTACTTACAGTCTGTCCATCGCGAGATGTTCCACGAACAACCCCTAGATGACTGGCAATCATACCCATCTTTTCGTATTCCGGGTGTCCCTTCATACTATTGATCATCTTGTTCAAATCCATGTCAAACCTCTCCAGCATTCTACTCTTTATCCCCACTCTCCTGATCAAGTCTGAAAAGCCTTCGTGCCATATCCACATAGGTGTCCCTTGTGGCTCTGAGGGCTAATTTCTTCAGGACTATTATTGGATCATTGATGATCTTTTCAGAAAGTGACACCGTGAGGTTTTCTATTGCCTTCACCTGAGCACGAGTTAACGAACACAGGACGCTGCGGCTCTTCTTCATTTCGGCTCGCCGTATTTCCTCCGCCTTTTCTCTCAGAGAAACAATGGTAGGAACCACTTCAAGGCCTTTCAACCATCTTTCAAACTTCAGAACCTCTTCCTGTACAATTCTTTCGGCCTTCACCGCCTCATCTTTTCTATGGGCCAAATTGTCTTCGACAATCCCCTTCAGATCATCAATATCATATACATAGACATTTTCCAGCTCATTGACTCTAGGCTCCACATCCCGCGGTACGGCAATATCAATAAAAAAGAGGGGACGGTTTCGTCTCTTGCGAAGAGAGCCCTTTACTTGTTCGTATTTGATTACCGCTTCGGTTGAGGCCGTGGAGGTGATAACAATATCCACCTCCAGAAGCTGCGGCCTAACCTCTTCGAGAGAGATAGGAATTCCGTTAAAGGATTCAGCCTTCTCCAGTGCCACCTGAAAAGTGCGGTTGGCTACGCGAATGGAGCTGACCCCGTGCCCTATGAGATGCGTAGCTGCGAGTTCGGCCATCTCACCCGCTCCTATCAAGAGGATGATCTTTCCCTCAAGGTCGCGGAATATCTTCTTCGCCAACTCCACCGCTGCATAGCTAACAGATACAGCCGCATCGGATATGCCGGTCTCCGTCCTCACTCTCTTTGCTACATGAAAGGCCCTGTGCATCATTCGGTTCACGACAACACCGGAGGTCTTTGCTTTGGTAGCCTGACGATATGCATCCTTTATTTGCCCCAGGATCTGTGGTTCTCCCATTACCATGGAATCCAGACTCGATGCGACCCGAAAGATATGGTTAACGGCCTCCATTCCTTCGAAGGTAAAGGTGTTCGGCAGTAAACGATGCTCCGGGATGTCGCCTAACCGTGACATAAGAGACAGGATCGATTTCTTCGCTTCATCCAGATCTTCACTTGTGTACAGAGCCTCCACGCGGTTGCACGTGGAAATAAAGAGTCCCTCATGGATGCATTTAAGATCTCTCATGAAAGCCAAGGCTGTGTCTACATTGTTAGGGTCTTTGGCAAGGCACTCTCGCAACTCGACGGGGGCTGTCTCATGACTCATACCGAGGCTGGCAATCCTGATCATATCCCTGTCTGACCTCCCAGACTACTGAAGCTATGATAATCGCTCAGCCATAGACTGACACCAAAGAATAAAAAGAGCAGCATGAGAAAGCAGATGATCGACATGATCGACGCCTTGCGACCGCGCCATCCTACAGCCACTCTCTCATGTATCAGCGCGGCATAGAAGAGCCAGGTGATAAGAGACCATGTCTCCTTCGGATCCCATCGCCAGTAACTCCCCAAGGCATATTGGGCATAAATGGAGCCGGTGATCATGCCGATGGTCAACAAAGGAAAACCATACATCAGGGAGTAGTAATTGATTGAATCAAGGGTTTGCAGGGAAGGCAATCGACTGTGGATGGAGCCAAGCTTTTTATTTTTTATCTGGCGCTCCTGAAGCAGATACATGATGGCCGTTAAAAATGTCACGGCGAACATGCCGTTTCCTATAAACATGGTCCCTATATGGATTGTCAACCACATGCTCCGATACATGGGTTTCACTACCATGTCCACACCAGGAATGGTAGAGGATAGAAGCATCAGAAAGGCTGCAAAGGGGGCGACAAAAGAGCCCAGGACCATCAGCCTGAATTTAAGTTGAAGAATAAGATATGCACCAATGATTCCCCATGAGAAGAAAGACAGAGCTGATTTCATATTGAGGACAGGAGCAACTCCTAGTGCATAGTATTGTTGTCCGAAAAAGAGAGTATGACAGATGAAACCAGCGAGAAGAATCCGATAGGACCATTTATAAACAGATTTTTGCTGTCTGACCAAATAGACGATAAACCCACCCGCAGCCAGGAGAACAAAAAAAAGAGCTGATTTGAATAATAATAACGACATAACGTCACCTTGCTTCAAAGTAAGTCATGACATCTTCTGCTGATTTTTCGGTATTCATGATTCTATTCAGAACAGTGGCCACTCCATTCCAATCCTTTTCGGCTATCGCATCAAGGATAGAAGAGTTGACGAGTTGGTGAAAGATCTGTTTGTTCTCTTCTTGAGAGAGTTTCTTCTCAAGTATTTCCTCTCGAAGACGTCCCATCAGAACCAGAAAAGAAGCGTACTCGCCACCAAATTGATCCTCTAACTCTTCTCTGACCTTTTTGGCAAAAGCCGGGCTCTTTCCTGATGTGGAAACAGCAACCAGAAGATCTCCTCTTCTCAGGATGGAAGGGACGATAAAATTGCAGTCAGTGGGTTGATCGATCGCGTTAACAAGTAGTCCCCTCGCTGATGCTTTCTTACTCACTCGCTGGTTCAGAAGAGGATCATCGGTGGCGGCAATCACGACAAAGGCTCCATCCAGATGGCTGTCTTCGAATTCATGGCCGCTTAGCTTTATTCTCTTCTCCTCCAGGTATTTACTCAACATAGGGGTCAACTCACGGGATATCACGTGGACATCTGCCTGATAAGCCAACAAGGTATCGATCTTCCGTTGGGCGACTAGCCCCCCCCCGACGACGACGGCTTTCATCCCTTTCAATTGAATTAAAATCGGATAGTAAGACATGAGTAGATATTGCTTCGAAACATCCCTTGCATAATATATTGAAAAGACATGGTTTTTCTCTCAATTACTTGGGAGAAAGGGGTCAAGGACTCAAGGATTCTAGGATTCAAGTGCATATATTCAATCGATTTATCAGCAAGTCAAAGGTTTCAAAATACAAAGACTAATTATCTTTTGCAACCTTAAGCATTGCACTGTGAAAAAATACAATGCTTCAGATATTAATAATAACTTTGCCGGTCTTATTCTTCTTCTAAAGACACTGTATAAAGCCTTGATATGATCTAATGCTGTGCTAATTCAGGCTACTGTAATTATTAAGTCTTTCACTCGAATCCTTGACCCCTGGAATCCTTGAATCCTGATCATCGATCAGCTAATTTGGAGATGATCCAAAAACTTTTTTTATTTCCCAGCTATCTTAAGAGCGGTATCAACTAGAACAGTCATTCTATCATATGTACTGATCGGCTAATTCCGTTATGAATTTCTCCACTTCATCCCGTCCTCCCTTTTCCTCCAACTCCTCAAGAAGGCGTTCTATCTTTTGATAGAGGGTCGTATCGGACTTGAGGTCGTCGGTGGAGCGGTAGGCCCCTCCTCTGCGGCCAAGCCTGTAAATCATCCTTTCTGAATCGTTGAGTCCCTGGTATTTGCTGATTACATCCAGCATTCTTCCCTTGTCTTCAGGCAGTTTTCCTTCCACCTCCTCCAAAAGGTTCATAATGTGATCACTACTCACTTTGCTCGTGATTCCATTGAGGGATGAAATAAAAAGCCTGATCTCCTCGGCCAGCATATCATCGCTCTGTATCTTAAACTCGCCATTCTTCAATTTCTCAGAAAGTGGGACTTTATCGGCAATCCTTAAACTTCGTAGACGAATGAAGTGAGGATTAATCTGATTGAGAACCTTGGCCGTTTCAACAGAGTGTTCTTTCCATAAATCCTGTCCCCCCAAACCCGAGATCACATACTCGGAAAGCTCCATGCCGCTTTCCATTACCTTTGCACCGGCCTCCACATGTTGAATTCCTGTAACCCCTTTTTTCATCAGTTTCAAGAGCGGATCATAACCGCTCTCAAGTCCCACATGTACTCTGTCCAGCCCGGCCTCTCGAATAGCCCTGAGGGATTCCACGCTCTTGCGGATTATGGTTCTGGATCTCGAGTATGTTGTGACACGAGTAATTTGGGGAATCATGTTCCTAAGAAAAGACAACACCTCCACGAGGTCATCAGTTTTCATGACCAGATTATCCGCATCCTGCAAAAAACAGCTCCCTGTCCCATAGAAGAGCCATATGGCGACACTTCGGTAAGCCATACTGTAATTGGGACTGCTCAAAATCGTGCTGGCCACTTGCTCAGTGACCTTCCCACTGAAGCCAAGTCTCTTAGAAAGGGAATCGATATCATAAACAATGTCTTTGATCATCTGAATATCCTCTTTTATCTCCTCTACTTTTCGAAGAGCGAATCGACTCTTCTTATAAAGAGGACAGAAGAGGCATTGATTCCATGGACAATTTCGCGTAACCCGAAGAAGAAGGCTCCTGGCTTCATTGGGAGGCCGGATCGGCCCTTGTTCAAAGGTGAGGTTAGTTCCCAAGTTTGTTCTTTCCACATCAATTCTCATTTGTTTTCCAATAGTTGTATACTCTATTAGCTAGAATATATCAACCAGACATTACCCAGAGAATCCCAACTCTTTATGATCAAAAACAATCCGAAAGGTATATGGGTCATGGTGGCTTGTATCATATATTCGCGAAACAAGTAAGAAATGAGGCATGGCTGTTCCCTAAAGACGATATCTCAAAAAGAGTTCCACTGAATCTCGCAGTGATCTGAGTCTTGAGGGAATGGTCCGTGCCTTATTGTACTTCAGAATAGTCGGGAATTCTGTTAAGAGCCCGAAAAATAATTCCAAAAAATTGTGATACGAGGCACTAATTTTAAAGAGGTTTCACAGCTATGACCGTCTTTCGACAAATGAGGAAGGAGTAGGAACTAGGAACTTATAAGTATGAGATTATGATGAGTATGTTTTTGAAAGGAGGAGTTTGTCACACGCTGTATATGGATCGGTTCTTCCCAGGTAAATTGATTCCACAGCTTCTACGAAGTGAATATCCTGCATCAATTGACTGCTAAAAGTCTCCATCAAACGATTTGTGACCATATCACGGAGGAGTACTCTGATTCTCTCCTTTTTCTTAGCGGCCCCTTCGCTGCTTGCTATCTCGTGGAGGTATTCAGAATGTTTATCGATCTCCGCAATAAGCTCTGATATGCCTTTATTGAACAATGCCTCTGTTTTGATGATTGATGGGTCCCATCCAGTCTTCCGATCTCCTCTATTTCCCAACGCGATCATGGCTCTAAGGTCATTTTCAGTTTTCTCGGCACCGGGGTAGTCCGATTTATTGATGACAAATATTTCGCCTACTTCAAGAATACCAGCTTTTATCGCTTGAATATCATCGCCCATTCCAGGAACCACCAGAATCACAGTCGTATGTGCTTCCTTTACGATATCCACTTCATCCTGTCCCACACCGACCGTTTCGACAATGATAAAATCTTTCCCCATAGCGTCCAAAACGTCGATCGCATATCGGGTTGATTGTGTCAATCCCCCAAACTGCCCCCGTGTCGCGAGAGATCGAATAAACACACCCGGATCAGTACTATGACGTTGCATCCTGACACGATCGCCGAGAATGGCCCCTCCGCTGAATGGACTTGTAGGATCCACAGCTAGCACTCCCACTGTTTTTCCTCTTTCTCTCAAACTCCCAATAATCGCATCGACTAATGTACTCTTGCCTACACCAGGGGCCCCCGTAATGCCAATGACATACGCCTTCCCGGTATGGGGATAAAGTTCCTTCATGGTCTCTCGGACTTCAGGAAGTCCGTCATCTATATCGCGTATAAATCGGGCTACGCTTCGGGTATCCCCATTAATAATCTTCTCAGCAACCTCTCTCATACTCCAGGTCAACCTTATTTCTTCTTCAAGTCCCTTTCACAAGATTCTCTGCTATGAGCAGATCCATAATCTCATTGGTTCCGGCATAGATCTGACATATTTTCGCATCCCTCATCCGACGTTCCATGGCGTGTTTCATCCGATAGTCATGTCCACCAAAAACTTGAATTCCCTCGATCGAGACTTTCATAGCAACATCTGATGCATAGGTCTTGGCCATCGCAGCCTCTTTGTGAAACGGTTTTTGATTATCCCTTAACCATGCTGCCTTCAACGTCATCAGTTCCGCTGCGTCGAGTTCTGTGGCCATGTCAGCCAGCTTCCACTGAATAGCCTGGAAAGACCCTATGGATTTGCCGAATTGTTTCCTTGTCTTGGCATGCTTGATAGACTCCTCCAGAACAGCTCGGCCTATTCCTACAGCTTGCGAGGCAATGCCAATTCGTACCATATCAAGGGATGACAATATTCTTCCGGCTCCGCCATCATTTTGACCAAGGAGGGCACTCTCGGGTATCTTTGATTTCTCAAAAACAAGCTCTGAGGTCCCAAAAGCCTGAATGTCTACTTGATCATTCGTGCTTTCTAATCTGATCCCTGGCGTCGCTCTACGATCAAGTACAAACAAACGGGTTTCCTTCCCATCTCCTCCATCTTGTACCACTGCGGCGACAACACAGTACGAGGAGATACTGCCATTTGTGACGAATTCCTTTTTACCGTCGATTACCCATTCATGACCCTTTTTGACAGCTGTTGTGTGTATTCCTGAAATATCCGACCCAGCACCCGCTTCACTCAAAGCATAGCATCCAACGGCTTTCCCAGATGCACAGGGGAGTAAGTACTCCACCTTTTGTTCGTGCGACCCGTAATCCATCAATGTATAACAGTATAGTGAGTGTGCTGCCATGACGGCGCCGATATGCCCACACCACCGTGAGATTTCCATAAGAGCCAGCGCATAACTTACGTTGTCCAGTCCGGCTCCTCCATATACCTCCGGAACGGCGATGCCCATCATGTTCAAGTCACCTAATCGCCTGATAATTTCTCCAGATTCATCCTCCAGCCGATCGAGGATCTGCTCATACGGCCTGAATTCTCTTTCCATAAGAGATCTTATGTTGCTTTGAAACGATTTTTGCTCTGCTGTTAGTTCAAAATCCATTTTTTCCCTAACGATGCAAAAGTTGAGGATGCTGCAGATCCGCGGCGTCAAGGGTGAAGCTGTAGTACGCTACCGCGAACCCTTGACAACAAAGGAGATGCGGTACCCTCGACTTTCCCGAAGGGTAAAAAACATGGCAAATTGAATGGATTAATTTGGTATTCATATTTGTTGATTTCCAAAAAATAATCGAATTACATCAAGACCCTTTTTGTTATTGCTTTCTAGAATCCCTTGTCATGTTTTTTATGCAACGCTAGGGTTTAGAAGAGTACTTACTGAAAATTGGGATCCCTTTTCTCCAAAAATGCCGCCATACCTTCCTCTGCGTCCGGACTTGTCTTACATAATCCAAACGCATCCGACTCCATGTAACATCCATCCCTGAGATCGACGTCAGAGCCTCGTTCTATGGAGTCTTTGATTCCCTTTAAGGCCACCCTTCCCTTCAGGGCTATGGTGTTGGCTGTCTTCATGGTCTCTTCAAAAAGGGCTTCAGGAGGGAATACTTTGTTTACCAATCCGACTTCCTTGGCTTCCGCTGCATTTATCATCCCGCCGGTCATACACAATTCTTTGGCCCTACCCTTCCCGATTATCCTGGGCAGCCTTTGGGTTCCTCCAAAACCAGGAATAAGGCCGAGGTTGATTTCGGGCTGTCCGAACTTTGCCTTCTCCGATGCATAGATAAAATCACAGCTCATAGCGATTTCTGCTCCACCTCCGAGAGCAAAGCCGTTGACGCAGGCAATCACTGGGATAGAGAGAGTCTCAAGGCGGAAAAATAGGTCCTCCCCTTGTCGAGAGAAATCTCGCCCTACAAGCGCAGTAAGACCGGCAAGATGAGCAATATCCGCCCCCGCAACGAAAGCCCTTTCTCCTTCTCCCGTAAGCACTAATACTCTGATGGACGGATCACTCTCGATCTTATCAATAGCGTCACTCAACTCGATGAGCATATCAGAGTTGATGGCATTGAGCGCCTTGGGCCGATTAAACTTTATCACTGCCACTTTCCCCTGTATTTCATAAAGAATCGTCTTATAGTCCATTATTCACTCCTAGTTTACTGGTGTCATTGTCAAAGATATGCGGTATGCCATTGCTATCTCCGAATTCAGCTGTTTCCTCGTGCAATGTGGTCCAAGGCGTACGGTTCACGGTGTAAGGAAAAAACCTTGAAGGTTAAGCCGCACTTACTTTACAGGAGTATTTCCTTGCGCCTTGCACCCCTATGCCAATGGTAATGATCTGATGTACAAAAAATTCTTATTTCTACCTAATCAGAAACTCCCTCACTACGAAGCATTCTCCAAGACCATGCCCATACCCTGGCCACCACCAATACAGAGTGCGGCAAGACCGAGGGCCTGTTGTTTTCTAAGCATCTCTCCTACCAGGGTTACGACAAGGCGAGCTCCCGAGCATCCTATGGGATGACCAATAGAGATAGCGCTCCCTAGGGGATTGGTCTTCTCCATATCGCATTTCAACTCCCTAATGCAGGCGATGGCCTGAGAGGCAAAAGCCTCATTGAGTTCAATCGTGCCAAAATCGTCTATGGTAAGCTTCTCTTTATTCAGTATCTTTCGGACTGCTGGTATGGGGCCCGTGCCCATATAGGCAGGATCCACGCCACCTGAAGCGTAGGCCCTAATTTTTACAAGGGGTTTGAGACCCAGTTCTTTGGCCTTTTCCTCTGATGTGAGTAACAGCGCGGCTGCGGCATCATTGATCCCGGAGGCGTTACCGGCCGTCACGGTTCCGTCCTTTTTGAAGGCGGGACGAAGTTTAGCCATCTTTTCCACACTCGTCTCCATGGGGCGTTCATCCGTATCGAAAACCAGGGGTTCACCCTTTCTCTGAGGTATAACAACAGGGACAATCTCATCTTTAAAAAGCCCTTCTGCAATGGCCTTTCTGGCCCTCTGATGGCTCATAGCTCCTAGTTCATCCTGTTCTTCCCTGGAGATTCCGTAAAGCTCGGCAATATTCTCTGCGGTGATCCCCATATGATACCCATAAAAGATCTCAAACAGACCATCAAAGACCATCAGGTCTACCATATCGGCATTGTTCATCCGTGCCCCCCATCTCGCGGCAGGCAAGCCATAGGGAGAAAGACTCATATTCTCCATTCCACCAGCAAGCACGATATCCGCCTCCCCTGAACCAATGGCTTGCGCCGCGAGAGCCACTGCCTTCATCCCAGAAGCACAGACCTTGTTCACAGTAAAACCGCCGGTTTCCTTGGGAATTCCAGCTTTGATCATGGCCTGTCTGGCGGGGTTCTGACCCTGACCGGCTCCTAGTACGTTTCCCATAATGACTTCATCAACCTGCACAGGCTGAAGAGAATCATCATAGTCATAGGCCTCCTTCTCCAACTCGACCATGCCTCTACCTTTCAAGGAATCCGGATCAAACCGGCTTAGAGAATCGGTTGCAACAGGCCTCAATCCCACTTTTTTCAGGGTCTCATTCAAAACCAGGGCACCTAGGTGAACCGCGGGTGTACTCATAAGGGTTCCACCGAAGGCTCCTACTGGCGTCCTTGCACTAGATACGATCACTACATCTCTCATCTGCTTCTAACTCCTTTCGTTGAAAAAAACGTTAAATCCGTTACACTCACAATCTTTTAAATATACAAAGACATCATATTTCGAGTCAAGACAATTTGGCGACTCCCCGCCCTTTCAAAATCCACCATCCAATTTGTTGACTGAGTATAGACAATCGATGATTTTCTGGAATCCCTGGTTTATCAGGGCCATTCAATTCTTCTTGACATGTTCCCCCGGGGATCGTTAATTTTAATATGAAAAAGAAGGCCTCAGTTGAAGCGATAGATAGAGGATCTCGTACTGCATAATAACCGATCAAATAGACCAGGACAAGGGAACTGGGAGGACTATACTGTGAACCCATTAGCGAAGGAACTCAACAATACCATTGAGCAGAACAATTTACACATTTATGAAATGCTCTCCACAGTCGGCAAGAATCTCTTTTATCCCAAGGGAATACTGACTCAGGGTGCGGAAGCTAAAGAGAAGGCGCACAAGTTTAATGCCACCATAGGTATGGCCACGGAAAAGGGCCAAACCATGTATCTGCCTTCCGTCATGGCCATGATTCAAGGCCTGACACCCGGCGAGGTCTTAACCTATGCGCCCTCCTTCGGAATCATGCCCCTTCGTAGGGCTTGGAAAGATGAGATGCTTCTGAAAAACCCATCGTTGCAGAGCAAAAATATAAGTCTCCCTGTGGTGACTCACGCCATCACGCACGCTCTAAGTGTGCTCGCAGACATGTGGGTTGAACCTGGTGACGTCCTTGTTCTACCGGATAAGATGTGGGGCAACTATAACATGATATTCGGCGTCCGAAGGGGTGCTGAAGTCGTCAATTACCCTCTCTTTAACGCAGAGAATGGTTTCAACCTCAAAGGTCTGGAAGAATGTCTGTGTTCCACAGCAGAAAAGAGCAAAAAGGTTATCGTGATTTTGAATTTCCCTAATAATCCTACAGGTTACACTGTGACAACCCAGGAGGGGGATGAGATTTCGCAGATCCTGGAAGATGTGGCTAGCAAAGGGACCAATGTGCTTGCCATCACCGATGACGCCTATTTTGGGTTATTCTACGAAAATGAGGTACTCGACGAATCCATTTTCACGCGCCTCAACAACAGACATCCCAAACTGCTGGCCGTCAAGGCAGACGGTGCCACTAAAGAAAATTATGTTTGGGGTCTTCGGGTCGGCTTTATTACCTATGGAACCGCACTCAATGGCGATCCTGGACCAGTTTATGATGCCCTGGAGAAAAAGACAGCCGGTGCTGTGAGAGGTTCCATTTCCAATGCCTCTCATCTCAGTCAATCCATGCTCCTAAAGTCATTCCAGTCCGATACCTATGTGGTGGAGAAAAAAGCAAAACTTCAGATCATGAAAGACCGCGCTCAGGAAGTAAAGAAAGTATTGACAAACAAGAAATATGATCAGGCGTGGGATGTATATCCCTTTAATTCCGGATATTTTATGTGTCTAAAACTGAAAACTGTGGATGCTGAAGAACTGAGGGGCCATCTGCTTGAAAAGTATGGGGTGGGACTAATTTCCCTCGGAAAGACGGATATCCGTGTGGCCTTTTCCTGTCTCGAGAAGAACGATGTCCAGGAACTCTTCGACACGATTTATCAGGGAGTAGAAGATTTGAAGGCTTAACATCCCCCTCATAGAAAAGCAGAGGCTAAAGCAAGGAATGTGGAAAGATTCAGATAAACTGATCCAAGCCGTAAAAAAAGAGTCCTGGGCTCAAAACCTTTCTGTTCAGGACGATTTCTGGATCCATCTCATGGAGTGGGTCAAACAAGAGGTGTTTCCGGATTTCATAGCCCAAATCTCTAAACAGGTGGATGAAATCATTGAAATCAATCCGGACCTGTCGGAACCGGAAATTTTCGCCAGGGTCACCCGATATATGGTTGACTTTCTGCAGGCCAAATCAGCCTCTGTGCGAGTATATGACCCTCACTCAGAGCATATGCTCTCCTATGGGTCATATCCCTCCGTAGAGGAATCTAGAGAGACCTTCATCCCTCTGGAAGGCAGTATCGCCGGAAAGGTTGTTAGAGACCTTCAGACCTACTTGGTTCCCAACATTCTTAAGGAGGATCTATATCAGGACAAAGAGGGAGTGGAGAGCAGAAAAACCTACTCATTAATGGCCATCCCATTTGAAATTCCCCGTTTTTCCCCCTATGAGCGTGATATTGTGGGGGTCATCCAGATCTATTATTCCGAAAAGGACAGATCCTTCACTCCACTGGAAATAACCATCGCTGAGCTTATGGCCGGAAGGCTTCGTTTTGTCATTGCACGGAAAAAGATTCTTGCCATGTACAGGCTCAACGAAAAAAAGGAGACGATCGTTCGAAAAATCTTCCTGAGATTGGGTACTCGGGAGGGTGTAAAAATGAAGGATGTCTTCAACAGAGTCATCCCTGAATTGGCAGATATCATCAATGTTCAGAGTTGTGCCCTCTTTTCAGTGGCTGATGATCTCCAGCATGTAGTCCTTGAAGCAGGGTATCCCGATTCAATAGGGTATCATGGTATCGGAAAAAGATTTCCTATCAGTAGTGAACCGGCGTTTGAGTTGATATTGAATCCGGGAGAACCTCACGAGGAATCTCCCCATGAAGTGATTACCATGTCCTATCTTCTTGTTATATCCCCTCAAAAAAGTGCTCTTGTGTCAAACAATGTCAAGCGATTCACAGACCGCCATAACATCAATTCAATCCTCTACGTTCCTCTCAATGTGGGACAGGAAATCACTCACTTCATGACTTTTGATGCTTTGGACCAGAGGCAGAGATATACGGAAGAGGAAATCGAGATCTTCCTATTTCTAGGCCGTGAACTCATGAAGGCCCAAAGAATGGAACGCCTTGACGATATCCTTCACGATTTCAAAAACCCGGCCATCGCTACGGCTGGATTCGCACGAAGGCTTAAACGACTTATTGAGGAAGAAGGTCCAAGAGACAAGGAATCCAAAATTACGAGATACCTTGAGATCCTTCAGGAAGAGACGAGTCGACTACAGGAAATGGCCTTCAGTCTTTATCAAGTCGGCAAAGAGCAAGTCGTAGACCTCACACAGGTCCTTAAGAATCGTTTTGACATCAACACAGAGGCAATTAAGGAGCAACTCAAGCAGAACATCACGCTCAAAGAGGGACCCTTTTATGATCCTCTTTATGTCTACTGTCAACCCTTACACCTGGAGAGGATTTTGGATAACCTACTAAACAATGCCACCAATGCCATTCCTCTCCGAGGAGGCATTCTCTCCATTCAGACCTATACGGATGGGAGTTGGGCATGCGCCGAAATCACCAATACGGGACTCATCTCCGAGGAAGAACGATTCAAGCTGTTAGAGGGAGAAGGAAGGGGTCGGGGTCTCTATATTACTCATCGAATTGTTCGGTTGCTCAAGGGCAAGATAGATGTGCGCGTCGGGAGTGACACGACAACCCTAATCGTTCGCCTTCCCTTACACCAGGCGGAGTGAAAGGCCTAACGCGCTTATACCCCCTACTTGTCTTAGAATCTGCTCAGAATTATGGATGTTCCCCCTGGAAAACAACACTAATCCTCCTGCGCATTGTCCATGTCAAATTGTGAGAATTCCCCTGATTTGGCGGCTTGAGGTCTCGGTGAATATTCCTTTGGTTCGGTTCCCTCCTTGAACGCCTGGAAAACCGTCTGGTTAGAGTATGGACTGGCAAGCAGGCCTGTTTCTGCGTCTATCTTGACAAAGACCACTCCTTCAGGAATGGAAAAGTCTTCCATTACCTCTCCTTTCAAGGCCTCGGACATAAAATAAAGCCATATAGGACTCGCGGCCCTTGAGCCTGTCTCGCCGCTACCCATGGATCTGCGGTCATCGTACCCCACCCATACTCCTGTAACCAAATTGGGAGTATAGCCCACAAACCAAGCATCTCTGAGATCATCTGTCGTTCCCGTTTTTCCGGCTGCAGGTCTGTTAAGCGCCTTTATCCGCCATCCTGTGCCTCCTCTTTCCTTTACAGCCGCCACCAAGAGATTCGTCATGACATGGGCTGTTTCAGGGGGAATAGCTTCCTTCATAGAAGGCTGATTCTCTTCTATAACCTGTCCGTTTCTGTCCAGAATCCTATTGATAAAGATGGGTTCAACCAGCATTCCGCTATTGGCAAAGGCTGAGTAGGCCCTCGTTATTTCATACAAAGAGACACCTGATGACCCGAGGGCTAGCGAGAGATCGGGACTCAAATCCGATTCTATCCCAAGTCGCCGGGCATATCCTATCGCCTGATATACGCCAATTTCCTGCAATATCTTTACGGTTATGACATTTCTTGATTTAATCAGGCCGGTTCTGAAAAGCGTTGGGCCGAAGAACTTTTCCGTGTAGTTCTCAGGTTTCCACAACTCCTCGTCAGGATTAGATTGGGAGATAAAAGGTGCATCAATAATCACGGTTGAGGGAGTCATCCCGTGATCAAGTGCCGCAGCATATATGATCGGTTTAAATGCCGAACCCGGCTGGCGTCGAGCCTGAACAGCCCTATTAAATTGACTGGCAGTGAAATCCAAACCACCAACCATCACCCTGACCCTGCCACTATGAGTTTCTAAATTCAAAAGGGCTCCTTGGATCAACGGCTCCTGCTCAAGAGAGAATTCCCAATCATAGGGCGGAGTTCCTTCACACTTGATTCGAACAAGAACGACATCTCCCTGTTTAAGGACTTTGCTCGGGAGTGACACACTCGTACTAAAGTAAGCTGTCTTTGGATCGGGTTTCCTGGCCCATTTCATTTCTGAAAGGGGTAAGATTCCCTGTCTTCCTCCATAACTGATGACCACCTCTCCCCCCTGGTCATCCACACTTTCCACAAGCCCTTCAACTATCGACTCAATTCCAGGGGGAAACTCCTGGAATTTCTCCTCACTCTCCTTCCTGAAAGTCTCCATCTCCTCTGGGGAGAACTCACGCAGGGGGCCCCGATACCCCTCTCTTTGATCTAGTTCTCTGAGCCCCTTTTTCAGAGCTCTTTGGGCGGCCTGTTGAGCCTTGAGATTTAAGGTGGTATAGACTTTGAGTCCACCCCTATATAAAAGATCCCTACCATAGGTCTCCTCAAGGTACCCACGAACATACTCCGTAAAATAAGGGGCCTTGTGATAGTAAGGATTCTCTTCCCTTTCCTTTATCATCAGCTCGGTGTTCAGGGCCTCCTGTTTCTGGATTTCCGTGATATAGCCATGTTCTCTCATCTTCTCCAGTACATATGTTTCTTGTCTGTGTTTGGCCCGCTCAAAGTGCAGAGTCGGATCATATCCAGAAGGTGACTGAGGGAGTCCTGCCAAGAGGGCGGATTCTGCGAGATTCAACTCACTGGCCTTTTTCCCGAAATAGGTCCTTGCCGCGGCTTCAACGCCATAGGCCCCGCTTCCAAGATAATACATATTTAAATAGAGATAGAGAATTCTCTCTTTTGAAAAGGCCTTCTCAATCTGAAAAGAAAGGAGGATCTCTCTCATCTTTCTTTTGAGTGTTCTTTCCTTATTCTTCAGCAGCATTTCTCTTGCCACCTGTTGCGTAATCGTGCTTGTCCCTTTGATCCTATCCCCTGAAAGCTGGCTCATGATCAGCGCCCTAACAAGACCTAGAAAATCGACCCCTTCGTGTTCAAAAAATCGGGGATCCTCTGCTGCCACAAAAGCATCAATGAGATATTGAGGGACTTGGTCAAGAGAAACGACAATCCGTCTTTCTTCTGAGAAACGGCCGATCACTTCACCATTGTCGCTATAGATCTCTGTGATGATGGGGGGCGTATACTCTTCCAATGAGCCAATATAAGGTAAGTTACTGGACCAGAGATACCACAAGACCGCCCCGATGATCATGCCGAGCAGGAGTAGAATAAGGCTTGTCCACATGAAGAATTTGAGAAGTCGTTTCACCTGAAGATCCTCCGATCAAGACTCCTGTACTGAATGGCCTCAGCGACATGATAAGCCTCTATTCTAGGATGACCTTCAAGATCAGCAATGGTTCTCGCTATCTTAAGTATTTTGGAATGGGCCCTGGCACTGAGACCAAGTCGGTCCATGGCTTTTTCCAGCAAATCACTTGAATCGGCGTCAAGGGGGCAAAACTGCCTGATGTGACGACTGGTCATATCGGCGTTGGTGTGGATCTTCATCTTGTGATAGCGATCAGTCTGAATCTTCCTCGCCTTCTTCACCCTCTCCAGGATCTCCGATGAGGATTGCCCCTGTTCAATCGAGGAAAGATCATTGAAACCGACCGGAGGGACTTCCATATGAATATCTATTCGATCCATCAAAGGTCCGGATATCTTAGCGCGATACCGGCGAATCTGGAGATAAGAGCAGTGACACTCACGCTTGGGATCTCCAAAAAATCCGCAGGGGCAGGGATTCATGGCGGCCAGCAACATGAAATTGGCTGGATAAGTCACAGAGGCATTTGCCCTCGCAATGGTTACATACCCATCCTCAATCGGTTGTCTGAGGACTTCCAGGACATTCTTCCTGAATTCAGGTAATTCATCCAAAAAAAGCACCCCGTTGTGAGCAAGACTCACCTCTCCCGGCTTAGGATTTTGACCTCCTCCTATGAGTCCCGCATCCGAAATGGTGTGATGGGGGGCACGAAAAGGACGAGAACTGATCAATCCACTACCCTTGGGCATAAGACCCATTACACTATAGACTTTAGAGGTCTCTATGGCCTCTCCAAAGCTTAGTTCCGGAATGATGGTGTGAAAGCGTTTGGCCAACATCGTCTTTCCTGCGCCGGGGGGACCGATCATGATCAGGTTATGCTCACCCGCAGAAGCGATCTCCATGGCCCTCTTCACATCCTCCTGCCCTCTAACATCGGAAAGATCAATCTCATCAGACGATTTTACGAACAGATCTGATGTGTTCATTTCAAGTGGACTGATGTTTAATCTACCTGAGAGCACCTCCACGAGCTCTGAAAGGGTTTCCACCGGAAAGACATGGATTCCCTCGACCACAGCCGCCTCTGAAGCATTCTCTGGTGGCAGAAATATCCCCTTTATACCCTTTTCTTTGGCTTTCACTGCCATGGGTAAGGCCCCCTTAATGGGCCTGATAAGACCATCCAGGGATAGCTCTCCCAGAACGAGATACTCGGCGTGCGATGCCTCGGAAACCAGTCCGGTAGCAGTCAGTATGCCCAGCGCCATGGGGAGATCAAAGGCTGTCCCTTCCTTTTTAATATCCGCGGGAGCCAGGTTTACGGTGATTCTGTCTGCAGGAAAATGATATCCCGAGTTTTTGATGGAGGTCTTGACCCTCTCCTTACTTTCGCGAACAGCCCCCTCAGGCAAACCGACTGTGGAAAAAGAGGGCAAACCCTGGGAAATATCGACCTCGACCTCAACAACATAGGCTTCTATGCCGATGACGGCGCTGCTATAAACTCTGGCCAACATAGAGAAATCGCTCCAAAAATTTCGTGGCTTCCCTTATTCAAAAATCCACCATCAAATTTATTGATGGGCAATGATAATTAAGGATTTTTTGGAATCCCTGGGCACCAGCAAGGTGTTAGATGTAAGGCGTCGAGGAGTGCCGACTGAGGCGTATAAGTAATACGCCGCAAGGAGAAGCGATTGAAGGCAACGCAGTAGATGACACCTTGATGGTGGATCAGGATTACTGGAATATCCTTTACATTTAACATAAGAGATGGTAAAAAATAAAGTTCATTTGAATTTGAGATACGAATGATCTAAGCGCCTGAAGCGACAGGAGAACAACACATGGCACGTATTACAGTAGAAGATTGTTTGCAAAAAGTAAACAACCGGTTTGCCCTCATTCATATGGCCGCTAAGCGAGTCAGACAATTGAGAAAAGGCGTCGACCCCACGGTCATCACAAAAAACAGGGATGTGGTAACGGCCCTTAGAGAAGTCGCCGCTGGGACTGTTTTCAAGGTTGAACCTGTTGAGGAAGTCCATCTTTCTGAAGAGGAGAAGGGTGAGGGCTTGTTGGAAGCAAAAGATGATAGCGCGGAGATGGTGCCGGATGGAGAAAAGCCAGAGAAGTAAAAAGCTGAACAATCGGATGGTTAAAGGGAATATGACTGATCATGCCTAAGAGGGATTATTACGAAGTCTTAGGTGTTCCTAAGAATGCCGGAGAAGAGGATCTAAAGAGGGCCTATAGAAAACTGGCGATGACATATCATCCGGATAAGAATCCGGGTGATAAAGAGGCCGAAGAGAACTTCAAAGAGGCCTCTGAGGCTTACGAAGTTCTCAGAGACAAGGAAAAACGAGACCTGTATGATCGATTCGGGCATGAAGGTCTACAGGGAACCGGTTTCAGAGGTTTTGGCGGTTTTGAAGACATTTTCTCCAGTTTCGGGGATATTTTTGAAGATTTCTTTGGCTTAGGAGGAAGAAGGCAAAGGAATAGAGCTAGATCCGGTAATGACCTTCGTTATGATTTGGAGCTTTCTCTGGAAGAGGCATTTTCAGGGAAAGAAGAGGAGATTGTTTTTCATCGATGGGAAAAATGTGAGAGCTGTCAGGGATCGGGTGCCGCTGCCGGCCATGAACCTGTGGTTTGTTCCACATGTCAAGGCAGAGGACAGGTAGCTCGCTCCCAGGGATTCTTTCAAATCAGCACCACATGTCCATCATGTAATGGTGAAGGGCGCATCATTACACATCCTTGCCCGGACTGTAGAGGCGGCGGCAAAGTCAAACTTAAGAGAGAGATCACCGTCAAGGTTCCCGCTGGTGTAGATACTGGATCACGATTACGATTACGCGGTGAAGGCGAACCCGGAGAATTTGGGGGCCCGCCGGGAGATTTGTTTGTTGTTATTCGCCTTGAACCCCATGATTTTTTCACCCGTGAGGGAGATCATCTTTTGTGTGAGGTTCCCATATCCTTTGTACAGGCGGCATTAGGGGCGAAAATCGAGATCCCGGTTCTTGGACAAGATGGAGGAAAGGAATTCAATATACCGGCAGGAACACAACCCGGAGACATTTTAACTATCACGGGCGAAGGCATGCCGACTCTAAGAAGAGATGAGCGAGGTGATCTCTTCACAAAAATTACCGTAAAAATCCCAAAGAAATTGACACCCCGCCAGAAAGAAATTCTGGCAGAATTTGCAGAGCTTGAGGAGTCCAGAAAATCGAAAAAAACAAAGGGGCTTTGGAAAAAAATGAAGATGGAATGATTGCAATCTATGCTAGTTTTTTCATTAACTTTGTATTATAACTTCTTTTTATTTAAAGGAATTTTTTATGGCAAAACTAACCAAGAAAAAACTAAAGTTCTTTAAAGATCTACTTAATGAGCGGATTGATATACTTCTTAGTCAAGCCAATGAAACTGTAAGTGGCATGACTACTCATAAAGAAAATCTACCTGATCCTTCAGATAGGGCGACATTGGAATCGGACAGGAACTTCACCTTGAGAATAAGGGACAGAGAAAGAAAATTGATCGGCAAGATCAAAGAGGCCCTTGAACGGATAGAACTGGGCACCTATGGGATTTGTGAGGACTGTGGAGAAGAGATTTCCACAGAAAGATTAAAAGCCCGTCCTGTAACAACCCTTTGCATTGACTGCAAAAAATCACAGGAAACAGAGGAGAAAGTCAAGGGGTTATAGCTGACATTTTCGGTACAAAAGAATGTTACACGATTTGAATCCTTCATGATCGACTTTTCAGCGCTTCACCACTTCTGGCGCATTCGCGCACGATTTTTTCAAAATAACTCTGCGACCACATCAAAATCTCCTTAAATATCTCTATAGCCGGGATCCCTCACTATACAATGACATATCCTTGTCAAATATGATAGTATTTTACAGAAAGACATTGTCCCATAAAAACCTCCATCTACAAGACTGTTTTGCCACAGAGAGAATAGATGAAGAGCCATAGATCAGCTGTGACACGTAAGAAGGTCATCACCACGCACATCAACGCTGATTTTGACGCGTTGGCTTCCATGATTGCGGCCCAAAAAATTTATCCCGAGGCAACCCTCGTCTTCCCCGGGTCCCAGGAAAAGAATATTCGTAATTTCTTTCTCCATTCAACCTCATACATTTTCAACTCCACCAAGATGAAAAAGATAGATCTTGATCAAGTGAAGATGCTCATTCTCGTGGACACACGGCAAAAAAGTCGGATTGGGAATTTTGCCCAATTAGTCGATAATGGTAATGTGGAGATCCACATATATGACCACCACGCTGAATCCGAGGATGACATCCGTGGAGAAGTAGAAGTCATTAGGGAGACGGGTTCAACCACTACGATTCTCACAGATATCCTCAAAGAAAGAGGAATTCATATCTCACCTGATGAGGCGACTATTATGTGCGTGGGAATCCATGAAGACACTGGCTCATTTACCTTCCCCTCAACAAAACCTGAAGATCTCTTAGCAACAGCATGGCTCATTCAACAGGGAGCCAACCTCAACCTTGTATCGGACATGCTTACCAAGGAACTTACCGCTGAACAGGTCTGGTTACTTAACGATCTCACTAGATCGGCAAAAACCCTTTTGGTTAATGGAATAGAAATCGTCATCTCAAAGGTGATCAGTGAGGACTATATCGGCGATTTCGCATTCCTAGTCCACAAGTTCATGGATATGGAGAATCTAAGCGTAGTCTTCGCGCTTGCACAGATGGATGATAAGGTCTACCTTGTGGCCAGGAGTCATATGAAGGACGTCAACGTGGCTGAAATTGCTCTCGCTTTCGGAGGTGGCGGACACCCTCAGGCGGCTTCCGCCACTATCAAGGACAAGACTTTGATACAAGTGGAGAGATCTCTTCAGGCCCTACTCAGAAGTCGAATCAAACCGCAAAAGAAGGCAAAAGACATGATGTCTTCTCCGGCCATCCATATCCACCCCGATGAGCCCATTAAAAAGGCTGCCACCACGATGACAAAATACAATATCAATGTTCTCCTCGTCATCGATGACGAGGATCATCTCGATGGGTATATCACGAGACAAATTGTGGAAAAGGCCGTCTACTTTGGCCTGGGGCACATCCGCGTCAAAGAGTATATGAATATTGAGTTTTCCACTGTTACCCCAGACACCCCTCTTGGTGAAGTCCAAGACCTTATCATTAAAGACAAACTGCGCATTCTCCCTGTTCTGAAGGAAAGTCGAGTTGCCGGAGTTATAACCCGAACCGACCTTATGAATATCCTTGTTGGAGGACCGGTTATACCCGATTTTCTGTATGATTCCCGGCATGCCTCACATTTTGAAAAACAGAAAAACATGGCGACCGTACTGAAAGAAAGGCTGCCCAAAAAGCTAATCAATCTATTTAAAGATATTGGGAATGTGGCTGATATTTTGGGGTATAACGTTTACGTAGTAGGAGGTTTCGTTCGCGATCTTTTTTTAAGGAAAGAGAATCTTGACGTGGATATTGTTGTTGAAGGAGATGGCATCAAACTCGCCTACGAGTTTGCTCAACAACACGATGTGCGGGTCAGGAGCCATCGAAAATTCGGGACCGCTATTCTTGTTTTTCCTGATGGATTCAAAATGGATATCGCCACGGCCCGGATGGAATACTATGAATCCCCAGGTGCCCCTCCTATTGTGGAAGAGAGCTCCCTGAGGATGGATCTTCTGAGACGCGATTTCACCATCAACACATTGGCCATCCAGTTAAACAAAAGAAAGTTTGGGGTATTGGTGGACCACTTTTCAGGCCAGAAGGACATTAGGGAAAAAGTAATCCGTGTTCTGAATAATCTGAGTTTTGTGGAAGATCCAACTAGAGTCCTGAGAGCTATCCGCTTTGAGCAACGATTTGGATTCAAAACCGGCAAGCTAACCTTGGCCCTGATGAAGAATGCGATCAAAATCGATTGTTTTAAAGGGCTCGCTGGAAGACGTCTCTATCTGGAATTAAAGCTATTGTTGATGGAGCAGGATCCCCTTCGAGCCATCAGAAGAATGAATGACTTGAAGCTGTTACCAGTGATATCACCCAAAATCCGATTCATAGAGAATCTAAGATCTCTCCTTGAAGAGACAAGTGAAACCATAACCTGGTATAACCGCCTCTACTTGGAGGAGCCCTGTGAACCATGGAAAGTCTATTGGTACGGACTTATCGCATTTCTGGATGCAAACTCGCTCCACAGATTGGCAGTCAGAATGCAGATGGGGAATCAGGAGCGTCAGGAGTTGATACCAGAAAGCCGAGTAATGGACGATGTACTGGAAAAGCTTCACAGATTTGACTCTTACGACAACTATGACCTCTATACATTGCTTAATCATTATGATACAGAGATTCTGCTCTTCT
Organism: uncultured Desulfobacteraceae bacterium; assembly: GCA_964520425.1. GTDB lineage: Bacteria > Desulfobacterota > DSM-4660 > Desulfatiglandales > HGW-15 > JAFGFY01. The sequence goes on along the minus strand of CAZFMX010000010.1, from coordinate 7,851 downwards.
TAATGGCAAAGACTCACAGTGAAAAAGTCAAACGCAAGATTTCTCACTTTTTCACAAAACTTAGAGGTACACGAATCATTCTCAAAGGCAAGAACTTGAAAAGTATGGGCTTTAAGCCAGGCCCGCTCTACAAAGAGATATTTGAAAGCCTCCTGAAAGCCAGGTTAAACAATGTCATAAACACAAAGGAGGAAGAGGTTGAGTTTGTGAAAGAGATGTTCGGTTTGAGTTAGACTTCACTAGACTAGGGGTCATATGGAACACACTGAAGATAATGGGATAATCGAAAGAAAGCATCCTCCGAATCCTACGGATTACGAAGTAAAACTGGAGATATTCCAAGGGCCTATGGAACTTCTTCTCCATCTCATTCGAAAAAATGAAGTGGATATTTTTGATATTCCCATTGCCACAATCACGGATCAATACCTGGCCTACTTGGATCTGATGAAAGTTCTCAATATTAATGTGGCGGGAGATTTCCTGGTCATGGCATCCACGCTCCTTCACATTAAATCCAGACTGCTCATTCCCGGTTCGGATGAGGAAGGAGATGGAGAAGATCCCCGTGAGGAGCTGACACGACCTCTCTTAGAGTACCTCCGATTGAAGGAAGCCGCGGGAGAACTCCTTGACAGGGAATTATTGGATAGAGATGTCTTTGCTCATCAATTATCTTTCGATTTTAAGAGACAATTGGAAGGGGAGGATCCCTTCCTGGAAGTCAACCTTTTCCAGCTCCTGGATGCCTTTAAGGCAATGGTTGAGCAGAGACTGCCGGGCACCCCGTTGGTTCTGGCCACCGAACCATATTCCCTCGAAGAGAAGACAGCCTATATCCTGGAGTCTCTGAAAATGCGTGGTGTCATATATTTTCAAGAGCTTTTTGTGGAAGACAGGACCATTTCCGAATTCATCATCACCTTCTTGGCCCTCTTGGAACTCGTCCACTCGGGGTTATTGAGGATTTTTCAAGACGATCCGGAAAAGGATATACAATTAGAGGCTCTGTTTGAAGATAGCGGAGACAACCATCATGTCTAAGTCGTTGAAAATGATTATAGAAGCGTTGCTTTACGCGGCAGAAAAGCCGTTGAATGCCAAAGAAATCCGTACCGTCCTTCCTGACGCTAAAGAGTCCGAAATAAAAGGGACATTGGAAGTGCTGCGCCATGAATATGAATCCTTGGAGAGAAGCTTTACACTTAAAGAGGTGGCGAGTGGATATCAGTTTAGAAGTCGTTCCGAATACGCACCCTATATCATGAAGATGCTCCAGAAATCACCAAGCAGGCTTTCCAGGGCTGCTATGGAGACCCTGGCTATTATCGCCTACAAGCAGCCGATCCTTCGGCACGAAATAGAAAGGTTTCGAGGAGTGGATGTTGGAGGCATCTTAAGGACTTTATTGGAAAAAGGACTTATCAAAATCATGGGGCGAAAAGAGCTGCCCGGTAGGCCTTTAATCTACGGCACCTCCAAGAGATTTCTAGAGGTTTTTGATCTTAAGAGCATCTCAGACCTTCCCAAACTCAAAGAGATAAAGGCTTTTGGCTCTGATGAACATATGCCAATGCCTCAACTCGAAGGTGAATCCCTGAGCCTTGAGCAAGGAGAACCAGAGCCTATCGATGACGAAGCACGCCCCCTCCATACGCAAGCACCAGAGGAAGCACTTGAAGAAGCCATCATCGAAGGAAATCGGTCCGCAGAGGATTAACAGAATCCTGTCGTTAGCCGGTGTGACGTCAAGACGCAAGGCAGATGATTTAATCAGGGCCGGAAGAGTGACTCATGACGGTAGAGTGGTTCGGGAATTGGGAGCTCAGGCCGTTTGGGGAAAAGAGAGTATCAGGGTCAACGGCGAAGAAATACCAAAACCATCTTCCAGAATCTACCTGATGCTTAACAAGCCTTTTGCTTGTATTTCCGCCCTCAGCGACCCCGCTGGAAGACCCATTGTGACCGATTTCATAAGGAATATTAAGGAGCGGGTCTATCCAGTTGGACGATTGGATTTTGACAGCCTTGGATTGTTGCTGTTGACCAATGACGGCGAATGGGCCTATCGTCTCACTCACCCCAGCTATCATGTTCCCAAGACATACAAGGTCACTGTTGAAGGACTAATCAATCCTAAGACCTTGAATACCCTAAAGAAGGGTGTTCGGCTTGAGGATGGATTCTCCGGCCCGGCCAAGATCGCCCTCCTCCGGCAAGGTGAAGGAAAAAGTGTGCTCAGGATAACCATCACAGTGGGAAGATCGAGGCTGGTGAGGCGAATGCTGGAGGCTTCGGGACACAAAGTCATTCAACTCATTCGGACAGGATTTGGGAATCTTGATCTTGGAGACCTCAAAATCGGGGAGTGTCGCCATCTTATAACCAATGAAGTCGAAGCAATGAAAAAGATGGTAGGAATGTCCTAAGGTTTTTTATTTACAAACCCTGGCAATTCATAGTATGTAAAAGAACACTTTTCAAATTCTCTCTTCTTATATGGGCGGTTAACTCAGCGGGAGAGTGCCATCCTCACACGGTGGAAGTCAAGGGTTCAAATCCCTTACCGCCCACCATTACATTAAAGAACTTTACTGTAGGCCTTCTGTGGTTATCTTATACGTTCTCAAGGGGAAAACCGGGAAACGATACGTTGGAATTACAAACCATTTGTCTCGGCGTCTCCGGGAACACCGAAACGGGAGCACAAAAGGAGGGCAAGTAATAGGGGACTTTTTTGTTCTTCATACCGAACAATTTCCTGACCACAAGACTGCGAGAGAACGGGAAAAATTCCTTAAGTCAGGACTAGGCCGTAAATGGCTCGATATGCTCGAGTCCACTATGTCGCAGCCCGCCAAAGGCGGGTAAAGCAATTCTCCAGAGGGCGCCTTGCCCGCCTCTAGCGAGCTTGTGCGCCTCTGGCGCATTCAAATCCTGTACCGCCCACCACCCCAATAAATGAAATAATTAAATTCCATTCCTAACGCTCCTTTATCCCTCTAAACGCCTGAATTTGAGAGTGACATGAGGTGACAGGAAAGAGTTGAGGCAGTCGATTGTTCAATGGGAACAAAACAAGTGGAACGTTTGTTCTGATACCGGGTAGCCCTTGATAAAAACCTGTCTTGGGATTATGATGAAAGATTAGTGTATTCCTTCCCTCCGGTAGCAATTTGCATTTTAAATCGGACGGATTAACTGAATTGGGTGAGTCGAATTTTTTCGGGGCTACTAGGCCCAAGGAGTCGGTACATTGAATCTTGAAAAACTTTTGCCGGGAAAAAACTGGAAAAGGCGCTTGTTGAATTATGTCGTTCTGCTCATTGCCATCCTGCTTGTAATCTGGTTTTTTCTCGGGAGTCGAAAAGAGGTTACTTCGCCCCCAGATGCCGGACCACAGGCGAAATTCCAGGTGGAAGCTCCATTGGTACGGGTGCAGCAAGTCGTTCAAAAGGAAATCACGGACACTCGGGAGTATGTCGGACGGGTGGAAGCCATCGATTCCGTAGACCTGGTCGCCAGGGTATCGGGATACCTGGAATCCATCGATTTTGAAGAGGGCCATTCCGTAAAGGCCGGAGACCTGATGTTTACCATTGAAAAGGCACGGTTCCTTGCTGAAATTGAGGCCCGCAAAGGCACTGTTGCTCAGATCGAAGCCAATTTAGCAGAAGCGGAAAAGTATCTCCAGCGGGTGCAATCGGCCAAGGGCGGAAGCGTGCCTGAAAAGGACATAGAATCCGCGCAGAGAGATGTAGACTACAATAAGGCACAGCATGTATCTGCAAAAGCCAACCTGAAACTTGCCAACATCGATCTTGATTACACAATTGTTCGTGCCCCCATTTCGGGGCGTGTAACCAAGAAGCGTTATTCCACCGGAGATTACGTGGGCCCGAGTTCCGGCACTATTGCTACCATCGTTAGGTACGATCCGATCCGCGTGGTCTGTTCCATGAGTGAAGTGGAATATCTCGACCTCATGGAAAGGTCCGGGTCCTCTCCTGAAAAAATTTTTACTCCGGCATTGCGTCTGCCCAACAGCAGCATGTACCCTTTCAAAGGACTGTGGGATTTTGCCGACACTGCCATCGACCCTTCCACCGGTACAATCTCCCTCCGTTCCCGTTACACCAATCCTGACGGGCTATTGATTCCGGGAGGGTATGTGAACGTGATCCTGGCCCAAGTCAAGGGGGAATTGCTACCATTGGTCCCTCAGGCGGCGGTTGCTGAAAGCCGTGAAGGCAGTTATGTCTATGTCGTGGGAGATAACAACGTCGTGGAGATGCGGATCATTAAAAAAAGATCCGCTATCGGGACGGATTGGGTTGTTGAAGAGGGAATTCGGGTCGGTGAAACCATTGTCGTTGAAGGCATTCAGAAAGTACGCCATGGACAGACTGTTAGAATAGAAAGCAGTAAGGAGAGAGCCAAGTTGCCCACAGAAGGTAAGTCTTAGTGTCGTGTCTGATCTGTGAGGAGCAAGGGGGTCTCTTTTTAGTTCGTCACCATCGATCTAAAGATAGTGGAACGGCCGTTCGACAGGCTCATGGTCCTGGATCCCATCGAAGGACACCAGGTTTTAAAGACAATTGACACATTCAAAATATTTCTAATGATATGGATTTAAGATAGATGTTTTCCGCTCATTTCATCCGGCGCCCCCGCCTGGCCATGGTTATATCCGTCGTTATTCTCCTTGCGGGTACGGTCGCCCTGACAAACCTTCCGATTCTTCAATATCCGGATGTGGCGCCCCCGACAGTCATGGTCAGCGCGGCCTATCCGGGGGCCAGCGCCCAGGTGGTTTCCGATGCCGTAGCCGCCCCGATTGAAGAAGTGGTCAACGGCGTTGAAGGCATGATCTACATGTCTTCAACCTCGAGCGACGGGAGATACAGTCTTTCGGTTACCTTCGATGTCGGAATCGATGTCGATATTGCCATGGTCAAGGTGCAGAACCGGGTGCAGCGGGCCAACGCCAAGCTGCCCGCCGAGGTTCGGCAACAGTCGGTCAACGTGACGTCCCGATCGGGAGACATGCTGGGGGTTTTTGCCTTCTACTCTCCAAACCGCACGTATGACCAGCTTTTTATCGGCACTTATCTGGACGACAAGGTTAAGGACGTCATTGCCCGCGTAGAGGGAATCAGCGATGTCGGCATCATGGGACCGAGCAAATTCAGCATGCGGATCTGGCTGGATCCGGCCAAGATGGCAGCCTACGGAATCAGCGCCGACGAGGTTTCCTCCGCCATCGCCAGCCAGAACATCCAGGCGGCGGCCGGCGCGATCGGAACGGAACCTTCCCCCGATACCCAACAGCTGCAGTTCAGCATCCGGGCGACCGGGCGTATGCAGAACGTCGAGGAATTTGAAAACATCATCATCCGCACCAACGACGAAGGCGGAATCATTGCCTTAAAGGACATCGCCCGGATCGAACTGGGGGCGGAGACCTATTCCGCAGGGGCATCCTTTAACGGCCAGCCTGCCATAGCTCTTCGCCTGACCCAGCTGCCTGGAGCCAACGCTCTCGAAACCCTCGACAAGGCCGAAGCGGAGCTGAAACGGCTATCCCAATTTTTTCCCGAAGACCTGGTATTCACCAGTGTATTTGATCCGACAGTTTTCATTCGTTCTGCGCTCATTGAAATCGTTTTTACCCTCTTGCTGACCTTCGGACTGGTCGTACTGGTTGTGTTCATCTTCCTGCAGGACTGGAGAGCGACTCTTATTCCGGCCTGCGCCATTCCCGTGTCGCTGATCGGAACGTTTTCCGTCCTGCTGGCAATAGGGTACAGCATCAATACCCTGACGCTCTTCGCCCTTGTATTGTCTATCGGAATCGTGGTCGACGATGCGATCGTCGTAGTGGAAAATGTACAGCGGATCATTGAGACCGAGCATCTGCCCCCAAAAGAAGCAACCTACAAGGCGATGAAACAGGTTTTCAGCGCCGTTATCGCCACTACCCTGGTTCTGCTTGCAATTTTCATCCCCATAGGCTTCATTTCCGGAATCGTGGGAAAAATCTACCAGCAGTTCGCCGTAACCATCTCCACTGCCGTGTCGATTTCCACCCTGAACGCCCTGACCCTCAGCCCGGCTCTCTGCTCCATCCTGCTGCGCCCGCACAGGAAAAAGAAGTTCTCATTTTTCGGGTGGTTCAACTGGGGACTGGACAGAGTCCGTAATATCTACGTTTTCTGTGCCACATGGCTGGTGCGTCATAAACCGGTCGCCGTCGGCCTTTTCCTGATCGTGGCTTCAGCCGCCTGGTTTCTGTTTTCCGGACATCCCACCAGCTTTCTGCCCAGTGAAGACATGGGGGCGATAATGATTGACGTTCAACTGCCGGAAAACGCCACCCAGCCGCGTACGGTGGCGGTAATGCACGAATTTTACGAAAAAGCCCACAAAATCAAGGGCATCGATCGGATGATAACAATGGTGGGTATGGGCCCAATGAGCAGCGGTGGGGGCGGCAACAGCGGAATGGGTTTTATTGAGCTTAAGCCCTGGGACGAACGGAAAACAGCCGAGCTTCAAATCGATTCTCTTATAGATGAACTGTACCGAATTGCCGAAACCATCCCGGGGGCACAGATCCGGCCTTTCAATCTGCCGGCCATCCGCGAACTGGGCTTCAGCAGCGGCATGAACTTCCGCCTTCAGGCTGCCATGGGGCAATCTTCGGAGGAACTCGGCAACGCGCTCAATCTCCTGGTGGATGAAGCCAACCGGGATCCGCGCATCAGCAGGGCTTACAGCACCTACCGCGCCAGCACCCCGCAGCTTTACCTGAACGTCAATCGCGAAAAAGCCGAGATGCAGGGTGTTCCGATCAGCAGGGTGTTCTCCACACTCCTTACTGTTATGGGCTCCCGCTACATCAATGATTTCAACCTGTACGACAGGGTGTACCAGGTAAAAGTCCAGGCGGACTTACCCTATCGGAGCAAACTGGAGGACATCCTTGATGTTTACGTTCAGAACAACCGGGGACAGATGGTCCCGCTGACCACGCTGGTCGATGTCACCACCATCCTTGCGCCCCAGTCCATCGAACGCTACAACATGTATCCCTCCGTGCAGATCAATGCCGATGTCGCACCCGGATTCAGCTCCAGTGAAGGCATGAAAGGCATGGAAGACGTCATGATCAAAGCGGTTCCACAAGGTTTCCAGTACGAATGGAGCGGGGCCAGTTATCAGGAGAGGGAAAACGAAGGACAGGTTTCCGTCCTGATCGTCATGGCTCTGGTGTTCGGCTTCCTGTTCCTGGTCGGACAGTACGAAAGCTGGACCATTCCCATCCCAGTTATGCTTTCCATTGCCGTGGCCGCCCTAGGAGCCATGATCGCATTGAAAATCACCAACATTCCCCTCAGTATTTATGCACAGCTTGGACTTATCCTTCTTGTCGGGCTTGCCAGCAAAAACGCCATCCTGATTGTGGAATTTGCAAAAACCGAGCGGGAACACGGGCATCCAATTCTCGAAGCCGCCGCCAAGGCTTCAAGAATCCGCTACCGGGCGGTGCTGATGACCGCATTCTCCTTCGTCCTTGGAGTGCTGCCGATGGTTCTGGCAACGGGCGCGGGCGCCGTAGGCCGACGCCACATCGGTACCACTGTTTTTGGCGGCATGCTTGCCGCCGTTATCTTTGGGGTCATGCTGACACCCTCACTCTGGGCCATTTTCCAGACCGCGCGGGAAAAAATAAAGACGTTTCTACATATGAAGACCACGGTGGGGATCCTTGAGGAGGAATCCGAATTTCCGGAAGAATAAAAAACCGAGCCCAGAGGGCCCGGTTTTGAGATAACCCCTGGAAGGGGA
>CAZFMX010000009.1:43966-64999 GCA_964520425.1 uncultured Desulfobacteraceae bacterium | reverse complement strand
CTTGTGAGGCTGCTCCAAAGCAAGCATAAACCTGGTGCCGTTCCACTACCTCTGGACAGATGGTGACGAAATAAAAAGAGACTCCCTTGTTTCTCACGGATCTGTGTCTTATGTAATTATGTGAGTTACTTCTGAGATACGACACTAGTATCGTATATCATATATTCGTGGATCAAGTAAGAAAGGAGGCATGGGCTGTTCTCTCAAGACGATATCTCAGAAAAAATTCCACTGAATCCCGCTGTGATCTGAACTTTGAGGGAATAGCCCATGTCTCATGACATACCAAAATATCGAGAATACTATCAAAAAAACCCTGAATATGAGTCACAGAAATGATGTTACGAGGCACTAGAATACATGAATGGGGGAAAAAATGAAAGAGATAGGACCAAACCAAAATCCGCCATCAGTTTTCCGCCTATGCATTAATTATAGTGGATTTTGGGAGAGCCCTGGACACCAGCAAGGTGTTAGATATAAGGCGCCGAGGAGTACCGACTGAGGCGTATGTGTAATACGCCGCAAGGAGAAGTGATCGAGGACAAAGCAGCAGCAGATGACACCTTGATGATGGGTCAGGGAGTCAAGCTTGTCCGTTGACACATTAATGCCCTTATCCTATACTTCTCTTTACAGAGGGTGTTAGACTTGACTCAGACGAACTCCACAACAAAGAAGACAGTGACTACTGATGAGTCTCTTCCTAGAGGGTACAGCCCTAGGGACAATGCCAGGAACGTAGAATTTCTGGTCAAAGTCTCCAACATCCTTGTCAAATCCTTAGATATTCACGCCCTACTGGAGGAAGTTATCGATCAGATCTTTTATTTCATGAAGAGAATCGATCGAGGGGCCATATTACTGCTGGACAAGGATACAGGCGAATTGAAGGAAGCGGTGTCAAAAATCCGGACAAGCAATCATGTAAACCCCACCATCAATTGGAACAGGGCTATAGCCCACAAAGTTGTCAAAGAGGGCAATCCGGTTATGGTGTCGGATAGGGATCACAAGAATCACTCTGGTTCATTGGGTAACATTGAATTCGATGGTATTTTATCAGCCATGTGTGTCCCCCTTAGATACAAAGGGGAGATTCAAGGCGTTATCTATGTGGATTCGATTACCCTACCCGGCGGGATCAGAAAGGACGATCTCCAACTGCTTAGTGGTCTAGGTGATACAACAGCAATTGCCATACAGAACGCGCGACTCTATGTGGCCGTGAAAGAGGAATTGGATGAACGCAGGCGGACAGAGGAGGCCCTGAAAAAAGCGAATCGGGATCTTGAAGAGACAAGGGATATGCTGGTCCAATCTGAGAAATTCGCGGCCATCGGGCGGCTCTCCGCCGCCATTGCCCATGAAATCCTCAATCCTGTCAATATCATATCCATGAGGATTCAGTTATTGGAGACCCTGGAGGGGATTTCGGAATCGATAAGAAAACCTTTGCGGATCTGTAAGAGCCAGTTGAATCGCATCGTAACGATCACGGAAAGCCTAGGGCGGTCTTCTCGTACGTCAGAAAAGCACAGAGGGATCGGTGATATGAACGAGATCATCGAGAGGGTTGTAGATCTGATAGCCCCGCAACTCAGGGTAGATGGAATCCAGACCCATGTGGAACTTCATTCCGGCTTACCCTTCATCCCCATGGACAAGGAGAGGATTGAACAGGTTATCTTCAATCTTGTTTCCAACGCTGCGGTGGCCATGACCGACAGCGAAAACAAGGTACTGAAGATCACAACAAAACCCAACCAAAAGGATTCTGTTCTCATCGCTGTTTCCGACACGGGCACCGGCATTGATCCGGGTGATATAGACAAGGTTTTTGACCCCTTTTTTACGACCAAAGACCCCGGGGAAGGTACAGGATTGGGCCTCTTCATCACCTACAGCATTGTACAAGAGCATGCTGGCAGAATATGGGCGGAAAATAATGAATCGGGAGGAGCGTCTTTCTATATTAATCTTCCTATAGAGAAAACCCCGAAGAGATAATGAAATCACGTCCAAAACGTAATTTCATATGAGAAAGGAGACCTTTGCGATGGGAAGGATTTTAGTGGTGGACGACGAGATTGAGGCCTGTAAGGCCTTGGAGGAGTTTCTGAGTCTAAAGGGCCATGAAGTTCACACCGCCTTGGATGGGCCGACGGCCCTCGCGAAAGTGCAGGAAGTCAGACCGGATATCGTATTGCTCGATATGATCATGCCGGGGATGGAGGGGACTGAAGTCCTGAAGAAAATCAAAGAGTTTGATTTTGACACCTCCGTTGTAATGGTCACCGTTGTGGCCGAACAGAACAAGGCCAAAAAGACAATGGAACTGGGGGCGTTTGATTACATTACTAAACCCGTAAACCTCGGTTATCTGGAAAACGTTCTCTTGGTAAAGTTATTGGACATCCCCGACTGATATTCCCGTGTCCAAAATCGCCCGACGATTTCGACTTCTCTCAAGAAGATGACGTTCAGCTGAAGAAAGGTGGCGAGATATTATTGGGGGTCGATAAGCACCTTGAGATATAGATCCCCTCCTTCTCCTTCACCCATCTCTCTTCCCATGCCGGCAAGCCGCAAGACAGTCCCGTGACTTACACCTGAAGGTATGTTTATTCGAAACAAGCGCTTGTGAAAGCCCCATGGGATATTGACCAGTTTGCGTGCCCCTAAAATCGCCTCTCGGGGAGTGACTTTGATCTGGCCGTACAAATGAGGATCATCCCCTGAGCCTGTAGGACGTATGACCTGGAGATGAGGCGTCTTCCTTTTCGGCATCGCGCGCCGCACCTGACTGGTCACTCCAACTTCCGGAATCTTCAACAACATTTTCAGGAACGCCATCCCGAACAAAAATCCCCCTATGTGGGCCCACCACGCGATGCCGCCTGTCTGTGCATGTGTTCCGGCAGCACTCAAGAACTGGAGAAAGAACCAGAACCCGAGAAAGAAATAGGCGGGGATCTCCACGAAATAGGGAATGAAAAGAATGGGGATGAGAGTGAGAATTCGGGAACGGGGATACAGAAGCATATAGGCCCCCATCACGCCTGCAATGGCGCCGCTCGCCCCGATCGTGGGGATTTGAGAGTGCCAGTTCATAGCAAGATGGGTCACCCCCGAAGCCCATCCGCATAAAAGGTAAAAAACGATGTACCTGAGTGATCCCAACCGGTCCTCCACATTATCGCCGAATATATACAGAAACCACATGTTCCCCAGCAGGTGCCAGAAACTCCCATGAAGAAACATGAATGACAGAAACGCAAAGGCCTGCTGCCCGAAACCAAAGTATGAAGCGATCTCAGGTGTCGAATAGCGCGCAGGAACAAGGCCATAGGTCGCCAAGAATCGACTCAGTTCCGGATCCCGGGCAGGTGTCAGAAAAAAGAAGAGGACGTTTAGAGAGATGATGACGGTGTTTACGATGGGGTAATTCTTGGACTGAATGGTGTCACGTAGAGGTATCATGAGACGTGTTGGGAGAGGCTCAACGGCCGGACTTTATTCTTTTGGATTTCAATACCAGGTGATGACTCACAGCGTAACCTAAAACCAGGATGACCAAAAAGAGACTAAGCCACATAGTGTTTTTTCGAATGATATCCTTTCCTCGATAGACCAATTGACTGTATGTCATCTCTTCTGAAAGACTCCCCAGATAACATCCGATGGCCACCAAAATTCCGGACCATATCCCGGCACCGAGTCCTGTGAACAGAGAAAAACGGCCAAGAGGCATTCTGGATAAGCCCGCAGGCAACGAGATAAGTTGTCTTATAGCCGGAATCAAGCGGCAGACAAAGGTTGTTATCTCCCCGTATTCGAGGAATATTTCCTCAGCCCGGGAAAGGATGTTGGGTTTGAGAAAGAAATACTTCCCATAACGATATAGAAATGGCCGCCCCAGAAAAAGTGCGAGATAATAATTGAAGAAGGCGCCGGCCATCGCGCCGGCCAGACCACAGACAAGCACCATGGTCACATCCGTCAAAGGATCTCCAAAGGTCAAATCGCCTCGATAGGCCAAAAAGCCTCCCGGTATCATGATTACTTCACTGGGAAAGGGAATCAGAGAACTCTCTACGGCCATGAGGACAAAGATAAATACAAACCCCCAAACATGGGCATACCCTACTCCCCATTCAACATATTGGATGACTGATTCGGTCATAGCCCTCCCAAAATCTTTCGCTTGGTTCTGTCTTGATGCGCAGCCCCAAGATCCTTGTATCGGCTCCGCCACTGAGATACTAAAACTCAGACGACTATATAGCACCTTTTCCGGCATTTTGGTAGTCGATATTGTTTAATATCCACATCATCCTTCCTCCCCCTTTCATTGTTCAAACTCTGACCGGTCCCATCTCCAGTCAGGGGCTTCCCTTTACCCCGATAATGATTGACAAAGATCCTGATTTCGAATATGTCTTGCGCGAATTAGAGCACATGTGCTTTTGAGCTTTTCCTCAATCGGTCGATTTTCAGTGTTGCCTCCCCCGTCTCGACAAAATGAGGGAAACTTCAAGTCCTACGCGGGGCAATCAGCCTCAGAAAAAGCTCTACGAGCTGCCGGTTTCTCTTGACTTTTGTCTTAAGTTTCGATAAATCCCAGAAGGATGCCAAAAACCGGGGATAGCCAAGAATCATATCGTAGAGAAAATTCTTGTTTTCACTTCCGACTTTAGGCGCGAGCCTCACAAAATGGTCCGTTGATTCTGTAGCAGGTCTCTGGTTTAAGTTGAATCGGTCCCAGAGTGATTATACGAAAAACTAAATAAAGGAGAATGCTATGAAAAAGAGTTTGATCATCGGTTTGGCGTTATTGATGGGAGTCTTTCTCGCGGGAAATGCTTTTGGGCAGACCACCTATGCGACGATAAGCGGTACTGTCCATAATTGCGACTATGGTTCTAATCCCCAGTACCTAGTTGCCATGGTCCTGGCAAATGGTCGGTACATGTTCAGCAACAACCCGGTCGGTGATTTTTCGTTGGAGGTTCCCCTGGATTCGAACGGGGAAATCAAGCTCCAAGTATTCGCTGCCGGATTCTTACCGTTCAAACAAGTTTTCACTCCTGAGGAAGCAACGGACGTTGACGTTGAGCTATTACGTTGTCTGCAGGAGGAGGATTGTATACCTAATGAGGGTGCATCTGTTGTCTTTCTCAATGGTTTGGTATGTGGTCCCGATGATTTCACGGCAACCGCTACTGTGTGTGGCGTTTCCATTGATTCGGAGACTGATGAATGGAGCAACTGCATTTCAGTCCCTCCCGGGTCCTGTAGTGTTTCAATCTATGCAAACACTGTAAACTGTGGAGAGTTGGAGTTATCATGGACTATGAACTTTCCAGACGATTGTCTAACTGTACTTTTTTTGACGTTAGATGATGATGATGAAGTTACCGTACAATCAGCGACGATCTGTCCGGGAGATTGCTCTACAGATCCAGAAGTTGTTTTTGAAAAAGTCTCATCTTCTAATGATGCCTCTTTTAAGATAGAAACGGCAGGAGGAATCGAGGGTGAGGGTTTCACATTATCCCGAAAAATGATGCAAAACCGCTGAGAAGGCTGGTTATAGCACATGCTCAGCAGATGTCTACCAGCGGAATCGTGTTGATTTGGAATGGGCTTGGATAGGTTCTTATGATTCGCAAAGGACTTCCGATAAGCTGAACCCCCTTCTCTTTAGCTTTGAATCAAGGAATATCGAACCAGAGATTCCCAGTGAGAATCTCTGATTCGATGTCGTTTTGCGACTTCGAACTCCACCCAACGTGGCGCGTTAGACAGAATCTCGCAGTGGCTTTATCCTATGCCTGATGCTTGGTATTCGCCCTTGTCTTCCCGGTTGTGAATCCAGGTCGAATCTTTTTCCACTGATCGTTGATATAATCAATTATTCTTGTCCCGGAAAGAACGGACTTTGTATGATTACTCCCATTGCTCTCACTCTTTTGTGTATATTGATTCCTGGATAACCGGTTGTTCAGACCTCTCATTCAATAACCCTTTTTGCGAGAAAGAAACTTTTCCAAAAAAATGGAACCTTATTTCAAAGCATTTCTTCTTGTCTTTTGTCCTGAATTTCATTAATTACATCAAAGGAGCACCATAATTCCGTCTTATTGCCTCAAAGGAAAAAATAATGAACAGCCAATCAAAACGGACGGCCCACAAGGGCTTTCAAAGCGTACCTATTGGTGTGCCTATCCGGCTTTTTTCTTGCGCTAATCATTATCACTTCACCCAAAACTCATATCTAATCAAATCCTTACTCTGAAAGAAGTCAGGAGGAAAAGATGAAAAAGTCTCGCATGTTATTGGGTTTGGCTCTTTTCATCAGTCTATGCCTTCACAGCTCCTTTTCTGTAGCTCAGACTCAGTGGGTTAATATCAATGGTACGGTGACTTATAACGGTATGCCGGTTTGTGCCATGGTCTTGGCGAACGGAAAACACGTTTTCACCTGCTCAGGAGACGGCGGTTTCAATTTGGGGGTTCCTTTGGACTCTGCGGGTCAGATTTTGGTCTATGCCTTTTGCAGCGGCCTGATCCCCTGGAAACAGACGATCTACCCTCATGATGGGGTAAATATGCAAATAGATTTAAGAGATGACTACAGAAGCCCGGCCATGGATGTGGATTGGACAATTCATCCAATTGATGCCAAATGGGTTTCCTTAAGCGGCACGGTCACTTATCATGATACACCGGTTTGTGCTATGGTCCTTGCCAACGGTCAATACATGTTTTCCTGCAAGGACAACCTTGGGATCTTCACCCTTGAAGTTCCTCTTGATGCCAATGATGAGATCACTCTGTTCACGTTTGCTTCAGGCTTTCAGCCATTCAAAACTATCATCGGCCCGTCCGATGTCTCTGGGACCATTACCGCCCCTGATTTCGCGGCTATCGATGGTGATACTAACGACCCTTACTCCGATAATACTGATAATGATACCATCTTCACCGCCCAGGAGATTGGCAACCCGGCCATTGTTGGTGGCTTTGTCTGCAGCAGCGGCACCGGCTCAAACGGTGATCGATTTGCCAGTACTTCAGACCGAAGTGATTTCTATGAAATAACACTTGCTGCCGGTCAATCTGTCACGCTTGAGGTCAGTGATTATGACGGTACTAACAATCCTGATCTGGATCTTTTCCTTTATGACCAGAATCAGACGGAAGTTGATAGTTCTGAGCTTGTATCCGGAACAGAAAGAGTAACGGTGGTCAACAGCGGAAATTATTACATTGAAGTATTGGCCTATTCCGGGGCATCAAACTATCTCTTGAGTGTGGGGTGGTCGGATGTGACCGGTCAAGCCTCATATGACCTCAGTATTGAAAGCGAATTTGTTCCTGGTGAGGTGCTGGTACGATTCAAAGATGACCATCTCCCCAGCAGAGGCCGGCGCACCCTTTCTTCCAGAGCGGTTTCCATAGGGCTTCACGGCAAGGCAGGCGGCCCGGGCCGGGCCATGCTTTTTGCGTTGCCGGAAGGCGCTGAGCGCAAGGCAGCCCTCACAGGACTAGGGATCAGAACTGTATCTAATCTCTCGGGGGGCAAGGCCGCCGACAAGGAAGAGCAGGACCGGCGTGACACCCTTGACGTCGTTAAGGCTCTCAGAAAAAGAGCCGACGTTGCCAGTGCGGACCTGAACTACATCTACCATCCCACCGCTGTTCCCAATGACAGGTACTATTCCTATCAGTGGCATTATCCGCTGATCAATCTCCCTCAGGCCTGGGATATCACCACGGACAATAGCGGTTCGGTTATTGTGGCGGTGGTCGATAGCGGTGTTTACATGGCCCATGAGGACTTGACTGCCAACCTCACCAACACCGGCTATGATTTCATCAGAGATGTCAATAGTTCCAATGATGGCGACGGCATTGATCCCAATCCCGACGACCCCGGCAACGACAATACACCGGGCCGCAGTTCCTTTCATGGCACCCATGTGGCGGGAACCGTTGCTGCGACCTCCAATAATTCCACCGGAGTTGCCGGTGTCTCCTGGGACAGCAAGATTATGCCCATAAGAGTCCTTGGAGTAGGCGACAGCAACAGCTGGGACATAATCCAGGGAGTCCGTTATGCGGCCGGATTATCCAACGATTCCGGCACTACGCCGTCACAGGCTGCGGACATCATCAATCTCAGTTTAGGAGGAACCGTTTTTTCACTGACCGAACAAAACGTCTATACCGAGGTGCGCAACACCGGTACGATCATCATCGCCGCTGCCGGTAATGATGAGACGTCAGTCCCTGCCTATCCCGCCTCCTATGATGGTGTCGTTTCGGTATCAGCCGTGGATATGTATAAGGATCTTGCACCATATTCCAACTATGGCATGGCCATCGATGTGGCGGCGCCGGGAGGTAACACTAAAGTTGACACCGATGGCGATGGATATCCTGACGGCGTTCTTTCCACTTGTGTTGATGATTCCACCGGAGAAAGGCAGGAGGTCTACACACCTTACCAGGGCACTTCCATGGCCTCGCCGCATGTAGCCGGCGTGGTTGCTCTCATGAAGGCGGTGTATCCGGGCCTTACGCCGGCACAGCTTGATTCCGCGCTCTCATCCGGTGATATCACCGAGGATCTTGGTTTGGCCGGCCGTGACGACATCTATGGATATGGATTGATCGATGCGTTAAAGGCGGTTCAGAAGGCCAGTGAACTCGCCGGAAACAGCATCACTGATCCTATCCTTTCCGTAAGTCCCAGCCTTCTCAATTTTGGTTCAAGCTACAGCAGCCTGACCATCACCGTTGCCAATGGGGGTGGCGGCACCCTGAGAGTAACCAATGTCAGTGATAATGCCGACTGGCTTTCGGTCACTGCTGCCGATATGGACGAAAACGGTGTCGGCACCTATACCGCCACCGTTGACCGGTCCGGCCTGGTTCAAGCAAACTTTTCAGCAGATATCAGCTTTACCTCCAACGCGGGCACGTATACGATCTCCGCGAACATGACAGTGGAGGGCGCTGTCTCACGCCCGGGAGACGCCGGTTATCACTGGATCATTCTCATCGATCCTGTCACCAAAGAGACTTACGATACCGTACAGGCAGCCAATGTCGAGGGTTCATATTCATACGCTTTTACTGATGTCGCCCCCGGAGATTATTTTATCGTCGGCGGCACTGACTCTGACAATGACGGGTATATCTGTGATTCGGGAGAGGCATGCGGCGGCTATCCAACTGTTGAGCTGCTGGAACCCGTTACTATCGGCAGTTCAGGCTACACCAGCTTGAATTTCACCACCGGTTTCACCCTTGATCTTGTCGCCCCTGCTTCGGCCATCGGCCTGGACCCTGAAGAGAAGGGTTTTTCCAAATTTCCGGTCGGCAAAGAATTTGAATAGGAACACAACCTAACCTAAGGAGAAACCATGAATAGATTATTTGTTCTTTTTGTTTGTTGTATCCTTTGTTTTTTGGGCAAGAGTTTCTGTATTGGGGGACGTCCATTTGTAAATAAATAACTTGACTCCGCAGAATTGATTTGTTATCCGTCTTCCTATGCCAAGATTAGCCCGATTAGACGCCCCCGGAGTTGTGCATCACGTTATTATTCGTGGCATAGAGCAGCGGAAGATATTTCGAGATAACAACGATCGAGATGATATGATGGATCGTCTCTCAGATCTACTCCCTGCCACAAGCACCTCCTGCTATGCCTGGTCCCTGTTATCCAACCATGCCCACTTTTTGTTCCGCTCAGGAAACCAAGGGCTTTCAACCCTAATGCGGCGACTATTAACAGGTTACGCGGTGAAGTTCAACCGAAGACACAAGCGGCACGGTCAACTCTTCCAAAATCGTTATAAGTCCATTATCTGTCAGGAGGATATATATTTGAGGGAGTTGGTTCGATATATCCATCTAAATCCGTTAAGGGCCGGAATTGTTGATGACATCGGAGGTTTGAATCGCTATGAATACTGTGGTCATTATGTCTTAATGGGGAAAATAGATTGCGATTGGCAGGAAACAAAATATGTGTTTTCCCATTTTGGAAAGAGTATAAAAGAGGGAAGAGAAGGCTATTATTCCTACCTGAAAAAGGGTATAAATCAGGGAAGACGCCCTGAGTTGGTTGGTGGAGGGCTGATAAGAAGCCTAGGCGGCTGGTCAGAGGCAAAGAAACTTAAATTAAAAGGGCAAGATCGCATTAAGGGGGATGAGCGAATACTGGGGAACGGTGATTTTGTGATGGCTGTTTTATCGGAAGCAAATGAACGAATGGATCGTCGCTATGAATTGAAAAGTCGTGGAGTTACAGTTGAATCGTTAGAACAGCGAGTATTGAAACTCTATCAGATCGGAAAAGAGGAGTTATACTCGAAGAGCAGGCAGAAGGTTCGGGCTGAAGCCAGGAGTGTACTCTGTTATTGGGCGGTCCGTGAGTTGGGTCTCGAGGGGACCTCTTTGGCGAAACGCTTAAACATGAGCCAGCCGGGGGTCGCTTATGCGATAAAAAAAGGGGAGAAGATCGTCAAGGAAAACAATTTTCAAATAATAAAATAGTTACTGAATTACAAATGGACGTCCCTCATAGAATTATACTTATACTTCTGGCAACCGTCATATTTCTGTCTTCCTCTGGACTGGCCGATGAGTCTGAGATGCCGGTTGTCAAGCTGACCGTAACGGATGAAAATCTGAGGGACGTGCTAAAGCAGATCTCGAAAATCACGAGCTATGAAATCGTTCTGAATGGTGATGTGGGAGATGAACCCATAAGCGTGATATTGAACGATCCACTTGATGAGGCCCTTAGGAAGATCCTCAGAAGGTTCAGTTACGCGGCAGTCCGACGTGAGGAGGAGAAAAAGATAATCGTATCCATCTTCGATGATTCCCTTGTCCCGAATCCCGCCGACCGGAAGAGCAGAATGTCGGAAGTAGCCGGGTCCGACTTCAATTCAGGTGACAGGGACTCTGAGAGTCGGAATAGCTTCTATACTCCTCCCCCTCCTCTTAAGGATATCCTTCCCTCTGACGACAGGAGAGGGTCTTACGGGAATGACGTGTCTCCATCGATTTCCGGAAGGGGGACTCGATTCATTCCGACAACCCCTACGATCGCGGACTGAATGTGACCATGACCTCGAACGATTCCGAGACATCCCATAGTATTCAGGAGAGCCTCTTTCTTTTGCTAATCGTGGGAGCGGTTTTGATCCTCCCTTTTCTGGTCTCTCCCTTCACCATGGATCCGGCCCTTATTCCCCGGTTCCTGTTTTGTTCAGCTCTGACTTTCCTGTTGATTCTTGTTCTCTCCGTACGCCTCGTTCTGAGGCCGCTCTCCATGGATACACGGATCATCCGCAGCTTCTTATTCATTCCGCTGGTCTGTTTCTTGGGGGTATCCTTTGTATCTCTCACCCGCTCTATTAACCCTGTTGAGGGGCTGTTTGAATGTCTGAAAAGCTTCCTCGCAGTGACCTTCTGTTACACGGTGTGCGTGCTTCTGTATCATTCAGAAAATGGGATACTGAGATTGACCCAGGCCATGATTCTTACCGGGACTTCCCTGGCCCTGATAGGGATCGGCCAGCATATTGATCTCGCTTTCACAGGGATTCCTGGTTACCACAATGGCATCTATGCCACGATGGTTAATAAAAACCTGCTGGCCTCAGCCCTTTTTCTCTCCTTCCCTTTTGCCCTGTACGGCATTCATCGTCTTTCAGGGGCCTGGAGCTTTGTGAGTGGGACGGCAGCACTTCTGATATTCATGGCACTGATCATTACAAGGGCCCGGGCTGTCTGGCTGGGAATGGTCGTCTCCGCCGTCTTTACCCTTCTCATAGCGGCGTTTCTACATAAAAAGAAAATATTTCAGAATACGGTTGAGACGCCATCTCGCAAGGGAATTTCCCGGGGTCTTGGATTCGGGGTGCCGATCGTGGTGATCCTCCTTTCCTGGGCGTTTCTCTCATCCGGGCAAAAGACGTCCATCCCCTTCTTCTCCCCCCTCTCTTTGAGCGAAAGGACCCTGCTATGGAGAGAAACCCTTGACATGGCAAAGGATCGCCCCTTCCTGGGCGTAGGACCGGGCCAGTGGCGAATCGTGTTGCCAAGATACGGTGAGATCGAAAAGCGAGTTTCATCAGAGGGAACAGTGGAGATATTGCCCCAACGCCCCCATAATGACTATCTGTGGGTGCTTTCAGAGACCGGGAGTCTAGGGCTCTTCTTTTATCTGGCCTTTTTCGGAGTAACCACGGTCTATAGCCTGAGAGTCGTATTTCATTCCGACAACACGGATCATCGAATCCTGGCACTTCTTATGCTCTTCGGACTGTGGGGGTATATGGTGATCGCTTTCTTCAGTTTTCCGCGTGAAAGGATCACTCATACCGTCTTTCTGATGTTCATGGTCTGCTCCGTCCTCGTGACTTATCATCAAACGTTTCCGATTCGAAAACGAATTCACCCTGCCATTTTTCTCTTGACAAACACGCTGGTGTTGATCGGTCTGGGTGTCTGTATTATGGTCGGGTATGGGCGCCTTCAGGCTGAGGGGCACGCCCGCAAGGCTATATCCGCTTACAGGGCTGGAGCATGGGAGCAGGTAATCGCTGAGATTGACTACGCGGATCTGAGAGTCTATCCCTTGGACCCGACCTCAACTCCCCTCTCCTGGTATCGGGGCATGGCCCATTTCTCTCGGGGGAATAAGGTGGAGGCACTCGAAGATTTCAAGCGCGCCTGTCTCGCCCATCCTTTTCACATCCATTCCATTAATAACATCGGGACATGTTATGCCCTGAACGGGGATAGGGAGAATGCCATAAAAGCCTACAGGAAGGCCCTTACCCTATCACATGGATTTCAGGACGCGCTGGACAATCTGAACCTCCTCCTGGCTCGTTAGGAGAAGGGGCAGGAACCGACCGAAATCTATGATTGAAAAGGGTTTATCGCTATTTCAATACAGGATAAAATGGTCTAGTGTCATGTCTCAGAATTAACTTGAATAATAAGTACCTGCTGCACAGATTCAAAGGGGGCATGGGGGTCTCTTTTCAGTTCCACCACCCAAAAGACGCCCAAGCCTGTTACCGCCCCCAAAGAGGACAGCGTTCGGTGGACAGGCACAAGGAATGCCCGTCGCTGTGGGTACATGGTTCGTGGGGCTGCTTCATAATATGCAAAATTATGGTGCCGTTCCACGACCTCTGGAGAAATGGTGGTGAAACTGAAAAGAGACCCCCATACCCCCAACGTGTCATAGACCCGGCTAAAATGATGGAAAGTATTTCCGGGACATGTCACTAGCTTCTATGGGTGTAACGTGCAAGAAAAGAGTGGTAAGTCGACCACAGAATGGCCTGTTAGGGGAGAAGAACCTTGCTTGTTAGACTATAAATACCCCAGCCGCTCCATAGTCGGACCTGCAATCTCAACGACATCAGCCAATTCCTCCTCTGTAAGGCCCTGTTTGTATTTGCTGATTCTACCAGCTCTTGGCATCCCAACTCTAAAACCTAACGGATCTATGCCCAAGTACTCGCCGAGGAGTCCCATAGTCCGCTTGGGCTGTTGGACCAAGTCTTCGTATCGGATGATATGCAACTTGTCGGCATAAAGCTCCATTACTTCTATTGCATGTACCCATTTTTTGGCTATTCTTTTGGCCGTATTGACCTTATTGATCCATGGCAGGTTCTTCCACTCTGTTCGTGCTTGCCTGAGGAATGAGCTTGTTACATCCCGACAGTCACGGTAAATCACTACACGGCATAAACGGTCTGCCTTTAAAAACTTCTCTATCATGAAGATATAGTCGGGATACTTATCCCCGATGATAAGTGACTTAGGATACATCCGTTTCAAGGCCATCTCAATCGCTTCAAAGGAAATTCTTTTCCGGCAATATCTACGAAGTATGAGTAAGTACCGGATTGCGAACACCAAATTGTGTAATTTCTTGTACTTATTCCCTTGGTAGGAGGAATCGAAGGCTTCCTCCTTTCTCCGGCCGTATCTAAGCATGTTATGGCTATATTCAAGATACGGTTGCCCGACAAACTGAAAGTTTTTAAACTCCAGAGTAACGGCTATGTCCGGATGCTTGTCACATAGATGGTACAGCAGGGTTGTCCCTGATCGTGGATGCCCTCCGATAATTAAGAGCATGTTTCGTTATCTCCTCTTCTCACGTCAGTCGATTCAAATGGTTTTTTCACTGATTCATCCTTAGAGTCAATCCTGTGAACTTGCGAGGCCCCTATGGTCCTTATAACGAGGATTCTTGAAGAGATAATCCAACGCAGCCCGGAAGAACCTATACCATGCCGGTATAGCTTTTGGATGACACCCTCTGCTCAATGCCAAGCCAAATGCCTTGAGTGCCTCCCACCAGCGATGAGCAAGCATAGATTGCCCGAAAAGTGTGAGATAAAGACTGGTCACGTCATATTTGCCCGACTCGGGTATCATTTTGAGGTCTCTCAAATCGCGCCAAAGATTCGATATAATATCTAGTGAAATCGGGAAAGGGGTGAAAACGAGGCTTGATTGGGCAACCTTTACCAGCTGTCGATAACTCAAGGTCCGGTATTTTTCCAGCCCCTCTCTTCCCTTTATGTACTGGCGATTCACATACAACCACCATACGTCCAACCACCAATTGAGTGCGTCCTCAATCTCTTGCCAATAATGCCCATCGAGTTGAAGCGCCCCTTTAAAATGAGGCCATAGTACCCTGAGTTGATCCAGCTCCTTACCTTCGTTAAAACTCCAGCCGGCCAGCTTACCAAGCCAATGTAGAGCGGTAATGTCGGGAGAATATCCACTGTATTTCAAGGATTCCTGCAAATATGTGACGATTGTTTCCACATGGCCGTTTCGGTACAAATGCCAGACGACCCAAACGAGTGTGCTGTAACGAACCAGAGGTTCCTGTCGGCGAATTCTGCGAGTCAGTGTCGGACCGGAAAAAAATTTGTCCAGAACACGGGTGATGCTTTCCGCCTGCTCCTTTACGTTTCGCATCACGCTCTCCCCATGCTGGCGATAGCGGACCGTTGGGTAATAAAGCCAAGCAAAGAGACAACCATTCATGGCCATGCGAAAGACCAGGTCCACATCTTCTGCCTGGCGTAGTGTGATATCGAACCCACCAGCCTGGACCACACAATGACGGCGCGTCATCATAGCACCCAGAAACACGGGCTTCCATAGTAACCATGTCTTTAAATCAAGTCTCGGGGCATCATGCCACGGTTCAACCGTCTTCAGCATCTCACCATTCTGATCGATTAACTGCCAGCCACTGTGAACACAGTCCACTTTTGGGTGACGGTCGAGAAAATTGACCTGTTTTTCTATCTTGTTCGGAAGCAGAAGATCATCCCCGTCCAAAAAAACGACATATTTTCCTCTGGCAAGTCGCAGACCATGGTTGCGGGCAGCGGATACGCCTTCATTCTCTTGATAGACGTAACAGACCGGGCCGTCAAGTCCCGCAAAATACGAAGCAGTGTCATCTGTGGACCCATCATCGATGACAATGATCTCATATGATTCATAGGTCTGCTCCATCACACTTGCCACTGTCTGATCAATATAGCGAAGATTGTTGAAAGTGGGTATGATAACGCTGACACGTGGCTTTTCAGAGGATCTCATATTAGATAACCGATTCGATTTGGTCCTTGCTTCTTTGTCTGTCGATGTTTAAGAGAGCTTGTTTGAGGGTACAGATCATACCGGTAGGCCAAGTTAACCCTGGCGTTGTAAAATTTGAGCTCCCTTGTCATGTGTTTTTTATGCAACGATAGGGTAAGAGTATAGGAGAGAAGTCTAGAGAGTTTGCCTTTCCCTGTCAATGACAAATAGAGCTCATAATGCATTTCAAATACCAATTTTTTCATTGACTTTGTTCTTGAGTTTCAATTTTTATTTGACATATCTTGCCAATTTTCCTATGCTTTTCTTCCATAAAAGTACTGTTTATGTTCAGGTTAATCCGGTGAATAGGAGAAGTGTTTTCAGAAAAGCAAAAGCCTCTCTCTTTGGTCTACGGTGAAACCCTTTGTGGATAAGAGTCATGCTTGGCGGGTAGAAACGTGAACAGACAACTCATCGAATCGGCGGTCATTATTGCACGGTCTCTATTCAAGTTGCGGGTTGAGGGCAACTACCTTGGAATCTTATGGTACCTGTTGGAGCCCCTCGTGCTCTTTGCCATTCTCCTCATCATAAGAGGCATAGTTGGTGCTGGGGTTGAGCATTATCCGGCGTATTTGATAGTCGGACTCATCCTTTTCAACTTCTTTAGAAAGACGACTCAGGCAGCGGCCAACTGCATAAATTCCAATTCCAACCTTATAACCGGATTAAATACCCGGCCCGAACTCTTTGTCCTAGCCTCTTTTGGCTTGGGCGTCTTCATACACGCGTTTGAAATGATCATCATCACCGGAGTCCTGTATTTTACCGGTCTTCCTCTCCTCTATCTGGCTCTCTATGGATTCGTCTTCGTGATATTCGCCCCCTTTGTTCTAGCGGCCTGCTTCTTCCTAGCATCCACCGGGGTCTATGTAAATGATATTGACAATCTCTGGGCGGTCCTGACCAGGTTGCTCTGGTTTGCGACGCCTATTTTCTATAAACCCATTCTGAATCTCCCCTTTAATTTTAATGCGTTTAATCCCTTGTATTATTTCATCACATTCACCAGAGAGATAGTCGTTTATCATCGGATGCCGGATATGGTGAAATTCCTATATGTAGCCATTTTCAGTGTGGTGGTACTTCTTCTCGGATACATCTTGTTCAGGAGGCTTAAGGTCCATTTAGCGGAACGGATATGAGTAACGACTCTGTCATACGACTGGAAAACGTCTCAAAGAGATTGAGCATCGGCTCTAAGCATAATCAGAGTGTTCTTTCAGCTCTTCTTTCGTCATTTTCCGGAATAGAGTCAAAAAGAAGTTTTTGGCCCCTGAAAAAAATTTCTTTTGAACTCGAGCGTGGTGATCGGCTTGGCATCATAGGAATAAACGGCTCAGGGAAAAGCACTCTCCTCAGGGTGATATCAGGAATCTATAAGGCTGATGAAGGGAAAAAATATACAAAAGGCAGCATGCAACTCCTTACCAGCCTTTCCAACGGCCTAAAAGGCAAGCTTACGGTAAAGGACAATGTATTCCTCGTGGGCGCCATTTTGGGAATTAACCACAAAACTATAAAAAGGGTATTTGATGAAATCATTGAGTTCGCGGGCCTTGAGGATTTCGTTTACTCAAAACTCTACCAGCTTTCAACCGGCATGAAGCAAAGGATCGCCTTTTCCATTACGAGCCATTGCGTTGAAATTATCGACCCGGAAATCTTGCTCCTCGACGAGGTCTTTGCCGGGGCGGTGCGGACGAAGAGTTTCAAGAAAAAAGCGCGGGAAAACTGAAATCAATAATGAAAAGCAAGAGAACCCTTGTCATCGTCAGCCACAGTATGTCTATTATCAAACAAATGAGCGATAAGGTAATCTGGCTTCATAAAGGCGAAGTATACGGGTATGGTCCGACTGACGACATTACAAGGGAATATTTGTCCTTTGTTAAGGAGCACAGGAGATCAAGAAAAGTCGAGGGTGCTGTATATCAGTGACGTCAAGAGGAACTACGACTGAGCCCATCTGAAGTCACGCTGTAATCATCTACATGGAAGCTTAAATAGAAAGGAGAGGAAAATGAATAAGAGAATAATTGTATTTGGAGGGGATGGTTTTTGCGGCTGGCCTACCAGCCTGGCACTTTCAGAGAGTGGCTATGATATAACTATTGTAGATAACCTGGTGAGAAGAAAAACAGACATAGAACTAGGTTGCGACTCTCTAACACCTATAAGTCCTATTCAAACTCGAATACAAGCCTGGAAAGAGCTGACAGGGAAAATGCTGAGGTTTGAATATATTGATGTCGCAGAGCACTATCATCGCCTTCTCAGTTTGCTCAAGGAGTTTCGACCCTCCGCCGTAATCCATTTCGCAGAACAGCGCGCTGCTCCTTATTCAATGAAATCGCCCTTTCACAAAAGATATACTGTCAATAATAACCTTAATGCGACCCATAATATTCTGTGTGCAATTGTTGAATCGGGACTGGATATACATTTGGTACATTTAGGAACAACTGGTGTATACGGGTATGGAACGGCCGGCATGGACATTCCAGAAGGATACCTAAAAGTAAAACTGGATGCTGATAATGGTGAGCAGAAGGAAATGGAAATAATGTATCCTGCAAGCCCAGGTAGCGTCTACCACACTACTAAAACGCAGGATGCTCTATTTTTCTATTTTTATAATAAGAATGATGACTTAAGGATTACGGACCTTCATCAAGGCATAGTCTGGGGAACCAATACGCCCGAAACGATGAGAGATAAACGTCTTATCAATAGATTTGATTATGATGGAGATTACGGAACTGTCTTGAATCGTTTCCTTATGCAGGCGGCGGTGGGGCATCCTTTGACCGTACACGGAACTGGAGGGCAAACAAGGGCTTTTATTCATATACGAGATACTGCAAACTGTATTCGCTTGGCCATAGAAAATCCTCCGAATGTAGGGGAAAAAGTCAAGATATTCAATCAAACGACTGAATGCCATAATATCAAAGTCCTCGCTGAAAAGGTTTCAGCTCTAACCGGAGCTGAGATCAGGTATTATTCGAATCCAAGAAATGAAGATCCGGAGAATGACCTTCGGTTTTGCAGAAGCGAATTTCTCAAACTCGGCTTGGCGCCAATAACTCTGGAAAACGGTCTATTAGATGAAATAGTCGATATCGCAAAAAAGTATAAAAACCGCTGTGACTTATCAAAAATTATCTGCACATCGACTTGGAGATCTGACCTCCTGGTAGATTTCCAAGGCTCAGACAAAGCCGTCACAAATGACACCCAGGATAGAATAAGAGGTGTAGCTTAAATTTTATTCCAACAAATCTTGTTGTTATGTGTTCTATTTATGTGGACCATCAAAAAGAGACATAGAATCAAGAGAGGCAAAGATACCGGTGAAATTTGTTATGCCCGGAAGCGAGGTGTATAAATGGCGAGAAGATACCGGAGAAAATTATTTGAATTTCATGAAAGAAGTAAGAAAAACCAAAGAGAAGAGACAATCCTTATGAGTCTTTGACAAACCTACTCTTTAATAAGACTCAAAGCTGTCGGGTCTACACAATCCCATTACAGTCATGACAGGAATGAACACCATGGATCGAACAACGGATGAGGATACAACCCTAGAAAATCAGAAATGCCTCATAGTTTTGGGAATGCACCGAAGCGGTGCTTCCCTCTTGGCCGGGTGTCTCTACCGCCTGGGTGTCAATTTCGGAAGCAGCCTCATGATGGACAATGGGGCCGACGGAGGCGCCGCTTTTGAAAACCAGGACATTCTTCTGGCTCACGAAATCCTGTTCCGGGACCTTGGATGCCGTTGGAATATGGTGGGGAGTCTACCAGAGGGTTGGGTGGAAAGTGAGGCGGCGGAGCGGGCAGCAGTGAAAATAGCTCAAATCATTGAAGAGCAGTTCCTGGGAAAAGGCTTATGGGCTGTCAAGGACCCTCGTCTGTGTCGGGTCATGCCATTATGGTCCAAGGTACTGGCAGGCCTGGATGTCGTCCCCTGTTTTGTCCACATAATCCGCCATCCTTATGAAGTAGCCTGCTCCTTAAAGGCGCACCAATCTACGGAGTTATTCAAGGGCCATCTTTTATGGCTGGCCTACAACCGGGATGCCCTACGCGCCAGTCATGAACATCCCCACACTCTACTTACCTATGACCAACTCCTGGCCGATCCGGTTTCGTCCCTTCTCAGGATCTCCGAATCCTTGAAAGTTGACCTGCCGAATAGCCCTTTGCAGTATGTGAATCTCCTCACCGATTTTGCGAGGTCGGATCTCAAGAGGCACCATGTGAGAGACGGCGATGCCTCTTCTTCGGATCAGGCATTTGTCCCCTATGCCTGGATGTATGAGCAGTTTCGCCTCAACCAGGTGACGGCCCTTGAAGCCCCGAACAAGCATCGCGACATGGAGGAGAAAGAGGCATTCTCTGATTTGCCACTGGTGGCTGCCGTAGACTCCGCTCCACAGGCTCGAATAGCACGCAGTCATACCGTGGAGATCTTCAATAACCTGCTGGGAGAGATCGGACGCTATGAACAAGCCGAACTGGACCAGGAACTGCTGCGCCAACGTCGTTTACTGGCCGCCTCCAATGACGCTGATATCCTTTATGCTCAGATCTATTACCCGGGCTCAGGAAAGGAGAACGATCAATACTCAGAAGAGAATTCCCACAAAATGCTCCTTGCCCCCAACGAATGGCAAATCGTCACATGGGATGTCCCCCAGCCCGACCATATGCGCACCAAGCAGCTCCGGCTGGACCCACTAAACACCCGGGGAATGGTGTCTATTTCAAGCGTCAAGCTGATCCATGCAGTAACCGGGGAGGTTTTGTGGGTTGCCCAAGATAAGGAGCGGTTCGAGCAGTGCGCCATCGAAGGAGAGGGATTTATTCTATCAGCGGAAAAAGGGCTGGTCTTGGTCTGTACAGGCAGGAATGTTTCCTTGCGACTGCCGGTGCTGCCCGATCTACCGGACTGCCCGATGCAACTCAAAGTCTGGATCAAGGCAACGCGGAATCAGGCAACCCTCAATGATGCCTGGAAACAAATGAATAGGGAAACAGAAAAACTGATTCAGAAGGAAAAGGAAAATCAGACTCATTTGGAGAAGGCCCAGGAGCAAGCCAAAGACCTGGAACAGCAATTGAGCCAAAAAGCTGAGGTTTTGCAGGTCAAGGAACAGGAGGCCCGGGCCCAGTTGGAGAAGGCCCAGGAGCAGGCCAAAAATCTGGAACAGCAATTGAGCCAAAAAGTGGAGGTTTTGCAGGCCAAGGAAAGCGAAGCCCGGGCTCAGCTGGAGAAGGCCCAGGAGCAAGCCA
>CAZFMX010000009.1:0-43866 GCA_964520425.1 uncultured Desulfobacteraceae bacterium | reverse complement strand
CAGGCCAAGGAAAGCGAAGCCCGGGCTCAGCTGGAGAAGGCCCAGGAGCAAGCCAAAGACCTGGAACAGCAATTGAGCCAAAAAGCTGAGGTTTTACAGGCCAAGGAAAGCGAAGCCCGGGCTCAGCTGGAGAAGGCCCAGGAGCAAGCCAAGGACCTGGAACAGCAATTGAGCCAAAAAGTGGAGGTTTTGCAAACCAAGGAACAGGAGGCCCGGGCCCAGCTGGAGAAAGCCCAGGAGCAAGTCGAAAAATTGAAATCAGAGGTGGATGATAAAGACCACGCTGTCGCTACGCTTGAAAAACGACTCGCTTCCCAAGAAGATCTTTCCCAACAGTATTTCAAGGCTTTACAGGATTCAGAAAGCGAATCTCTAGCACAGATCGATGATCTGGAGAAACAGATTCGTCACAAACAGGAGGCCTTGGAAGAAATTGAGACGCGCTTGAAGTCCGAGGAGGATCTTTCCCAGCAGTATTTCAGGGCGTTGCAGGATGCAAAAAATGAATCCCTGGCTCAGATCGATGATCTGGAGAAACAGATCCATCTCAAACAAGAAGCCTTGGAAAAAATTGAGATGCGATTGAGGTCCGAGGAAGATCGTTCCCAGCAGTATTTCGAGGCGTTGCAGGATGTAGAAAATGAATCCCTGGCACAGATCGATGATCTAGAGAAACAGATCCATCTCAAACAGGAGACCTTGAAAGAAATTGAGACGCGCTTGAAGTCCGATGAGGAACGAGTATCTGAGTATCACTCTTTTTTAATGACTGCAAGAGAAGAGGAGGAAAACAATCACCGGTTGAACGAGGAGAATAAACGACTGATCATCTGGATGCTGGAATTAAAACACGCGTATCAATTCATGGCTGGCACCTGGAAATGGAAATCAGCCTATGCCGCTAGCCGATCTTTCGAGACGTTTCGCCTTCGTCACGACAACCCCTCGGCGATAAAACAGATTCAGGCTGTTTTTGAGGAATTCGAAAAGAAGCGACAAAGCGTGATGCATATGGGGGTTCGAGAAGGAATGCAGCTTCAAGATCATTCTAGTGTCCTGACTGCTGAACAATTGCGGGAAGACAACCGCAGGTTAAAATCTGAGAATGAACAATTGACCACATGGATTCTGGACCTGAAATACGCCTATGAATTCTTGGCAGCCACCTGGAAATTCAGATTGGCTAACGCTGCCGGCCATTCATTGGAGAAATTGCGCATAGGCAAAAAGAACATCTCGGGGCCAAGACAAATCGAGGAGATTTTTGATCAGTTTGAAAAGACCCAACAGTTGCCTGATGGGGTATGATAAGTGCAGGAGTATTATTTGAAAAAGGAAGAGGCCAAACAGAAAAGCCAAAGGCCTCCTTTTTGAATGGCAGTTCATAAGGCAAGAATGGATGGTTGATCAATTGATTTCACAGGAAGTACTGAAAGGTGTCTCGATCATTGTTGTCATAAGAAATCGGGTGGATAGTATCGAGCAACTGTTGAAAACGTTCCTGCAAAAGAACACCTATCGACCGATTGAATTTATCATCGTTAACCAAAACAATGAAGAAGATATTTCAAGTGTGATCGCCAAATACGCAAAAAATATCTTCATCCGTGTGATCAGACGATCCAATCATTCCTCCTTTGCCGAATCCAAAAACTTCGCGTCAAAAAAAGCACGTTTCCCATATTTACTCTTCCTTCATGACGATATCATTTATACGACAGATGTATTACCTATCGCCGTTGAGAAGCTTTCTGATCCCGGTATCGGTGTGATCGGTATACGCTTGGATGATGACCCGGAGAACCTCACAACAGGTAAGGAACCGAGAGTCCAACATACTGGCATTACTTTTGAATGGGATAATGATAGCGAGTTTTATCGCCCCATCTTAATCAACCATAACTCGATAGGAGAAAGCAAAGAATTCAAGAATGGATTTTACCCGGCCGTGACAGGGGCTTTTATGCTCTGCCGTAAGACAGATTTTGAAGCGGTTCACGGGTTTTATGCGGAGTATGATTGCGGATTTGAGGATGTGGATCTCTGCTTGCTAATAAAAGAAGAATTGAAAAAGAACACCTATTGCATTAATGAGAAATTCCTTCATCGCATCAGAAAGAGTCATCATGATTCCAAAGAACAAGAAAATCTAGCTAAAGATGTCGAGACCTTTAAGCGTCGGATGGGGGAAAGAGCCGATTCAATTATGGATGCTTTATCTGACAGATTACCCCAACCACGACCGGCGGTCCAATCGCAGCCTGACACAGGAATAGAAGAGCTCGATCTGAATATCCTTTTTGTATTACCTGTTCCTGTGGATAGCAGCATGGGGTATCAAGCTCATCAACTAGCTCGTATGTTACAAGCACAAGGTGCTAGTTGTCTTATAGCTGTGCCTAGAGAAAGTAACGGGATGACAGGAATCACGGATAACAATCCAGCGATCCAATACAATTCAAGTATCCCTCAATTGACCTTTTCTTCCATCCGCGAGAACGGCTTTCCTTTTTCCAATGGCCAGACTCCAGACATTATCCATGCATGGACGCCGCGAGAGATTGTCCGACTATTTGTGGAATCCATTCGCGAAAAACATCCCTGTCCGATAATCATCCATATGCAAGAGAATGAAGAATATCGAACAGAAGTGACTCTGGGAAGGCCTTTCTCCGAATTGAAAAGACTTGCGAGACAAGAACTGGATGAAATCATTCCAGAAGAGTGTTACCATCCCACAAGGGGGCGGAAATGGTTGCAGGAAGTGCAAGCCCTGACTTTAGCCATAGAGACACTAAATACCTTCAATGGTTCAAGTGTCCCGTACGCCATTCTGCCACCAGTTGTTGATGAACGCCTATTCTACCCCCGCCCTCTGAATCTGACCTTTCGTAAAAAACTTGGTATTCCAGATAATTACATGGTTATCGTCTTCACAGGCAATGTTCATACTGGCAATCGTGAGGACGTGCGGGAATTATATCGTGCCGTAGCCATCTTAAACGAAAAGGATTGCCCAGCGATACTCATCCGTACAGGGATCAATGATGTAGAATTAGGTTGCGAGCCGTGGATTACATCCCATGAACAGAACTTGGGATGGGTTGACCGCAGCCACCTTCCGGAAATCTTGGCTTCAGCAAATGTACTGGTCCAGCCCGACACTCCCAGCCAAATCAACGACCAGCACATCCCTACTAAGCTGCCCGAATATTTTGCCATGGGTCGGCCTGTAATCCTATCCCGCACCAACCTGGGTCTAAAATTGGAGCATGGGCGGGAAGGATATGTGCTGGATGAACCAGATGGAGAAGGTATAGCGGATGCTGTGCAGGAGATCAGTAAAGACAGGGAGATGGCTAGAAGGCTGACGGACGGAAGTGTTGAATTTTATTTAAGGAATTGTCAGATTTCGGTAAGCACTACCCTTGCCTTTTACATGCGAATATACTACAATCGCAATTATTAAAATTGGGTTAACTTCATTCTCTTATGACAATTAAATCAAAATGGAAACTTCTAGAATCAATTGTTTCAATAGATAATCGTTGGATAGAGTTGACTGGTGAATATCTCCTTGATGAAGAGGGCCAAAGGTTAACATATTGGAGAGTTAAGAGAGCTGACTCTGTGATTGTGATACCTATATATAGGAATAAGTTAATTCTATTAAAGCCAAGTTATCGTCATGGAATTGAGGAGTTCACATATGATTTTCCGGGAGGAAGGCACGAAGATGCATTAACCCATCAAGAAACTGCATATAAGATACTTCAGCGTGAGCTTCATATTTTCCAAAATGATGTGGAAAAGTTGACATCAATTAACAAAGATGGGTGGATTGTTGACAGTTCATTTTCGAGCCAAAGAGTCTTTTCTTTTGAAGCTATTATCAGAAGTTCATCTATTTTGTATTTCGATTTGATAGGTATCATGGAGTCAACTGATACAGAAGGGGTTGATAAGGTTTTTTCCAAACTTTGCTACATGCAATGCCACTGCACACTTTTGGAATGGATTTTGAGACAGAATTCTTAGGTATCCAAAACGCAAATATTACACAATTTGGAGGATTACCGTTATGTCAAAAAGAGCTAGACATCTTATATCCTGTAAGTCCGGGAAGCATATATCACATGACCAAGACTCAGGACGCTCTTTTGTTCTATTTCTATAATAAAAATGTAGGTTTGGATGTAGGCTCTGAGATTAGTATTCAGGAGGTGATATGAAGAAAATTGTTATAACTGGAGGATGCGGTTTCATTGGCACCAATTTAATCAACTTTCTAGAGAGAGAAAATATAGAAGCACAGATCATAGTCCTGGACAATGAAACGCTCGGCAAAAGAGAATATATTTCAGAGTTTGATGTTAAATTCGTTTTCGGTGATATCAGAGACAAAGAAATTCTCTTAGATGTTTTTAAAGGTGTTGACGCGGTAATACATCTTGCTGCTGATACTCGTGTATTGGATTCCATTGATAACCCCAACAAAAACTTCGAGGTCAATGTAGTTGGTACTCTAAACGTCCTCAATACCATAAGGGAGTATAACATTCCAATATTGGTAAATGCTTCGACAGGTGGGGCAATCCTCGGTGATGTTGATCCTCCGGTACATGAGAAAATGGTACCGGAGCCAATATCACCCTATGGAGCGTCGAAACTCGCGGTAGAGGGGTACTGCTCAGCCTATGGGGGATCCTATGGTTTAAAGGCTTCATCTTTGCGATTTTCTAATGTCTACGGCCCACGTTCTTTCCATAAAGGTAGTGTTGTTGCGGCATTTTTCAAAAATATTCTAGCAAGCCAGTCGGTAAATGTGTATGGTGACGGGTCGCAGATTCGTGATTACATTTTTGTCGAAGATATTTGTCAAGGTATAAAGAATGCAATGGAGAAGGAAGTGTCTGGCGTATTTCAGCTCGGTACCGGCATCCCCACCAGCATCAATCAACTTATCGAGCTTATGCGAGAAGTTATCAACGGAGATGCCGAAATCAAAGTGAAGTATCACGATTTCCGTGCCGGTGAAATTCATACCACCTATTGTGATATCTCCAGAGCAAAAGATGGATTGGACTTTAATCCATCCATAGAACTCAAGCAGGGTTTGAAAACAACCTGGGAATGGTTCCAAACCAGATTTCAAACATAAACTACATCATTCATGTTTCCTCCCTGCTCAGGAAATGAGAAATCAACTTATACCAAGAAACGACCAAAATCCTGTCACTTCAATGATTATCCCTGCTGCTGGACATGGAACACGCATGCGAGAAATTATTGTTGGAACCGCCAAGGAACTGATAAGAGTCTTCGGAAAGCCGGCGTTGATATATTCATATGAGTATTAGCAAATAGTGTGGCTTTTTCATCAATATCCCAATATGGTGTCATAATACATCAGACAATGATCATTTAAAGACGATTACTCTTCCTGAAGTTCAATCCGTAATAAAAAGACGCCACATCTTTTTGTCTGCTAAATAAGATATACTCGAGTTAATTCAAATAGACGAATGTGTTTTCCATTTTTCAAGAATAGCGAAAAGTGTTATTATGCAGCAGACATTTGGAGATAGAATGAAAATAGCTATTTTAAATCCATGGACTAGAAGCGCAGAAACCGAATTACAGCAACGGATTAAGATCGCGGCCAACAACATAGGTATCGAGATTCAATCTTTCATGAAGAATACCGATATAGAGGCCTGGTCACCTGATATGGTTCTATCTTTATCAATTGCTCATGCTAAGGCCACACGCTATATGACAGCGCTTGCTTTCTGGACGCCAATTGCAAGAGTTATGATGGACCCAAAATTCATGACCTCTATATCTTCCTTTGATATCCTCCTTACACCGACAGAAGAACTGGCCAACTATTCAAAAGAGTTGATGTCATCCTGTCGCAAACCATACTTCGACTTCAGGATTTGGCCTTCATGCTATCAAACAAAAATAAAAGGAGGCGTTACTCCATCAAGTTTCTTGATCTATTCCGGTAATAATTGGGATGATCGGACAGATCCATCAAAATCCTCAATTGGTGACTTTTTTCACTACGCACATTCATTGCAGGGGACCAATTCGGACAAATTAAATTTCAAAATATATGGTCCAGCAGATAGTTGGAAAGATTTTCCTAGATTATATCAAGGGTCAATACCGTTTGACGGGACAACATTTCTAAATACTTATCGTGAAGCTGGCGTTTTGTTGTGTCTTCAATCAGATAAGCACTATGATGAAGGAATTCCATCCATGCGCATTTTTGACGCATGTGCTTCGGGTTGTCTTGCTATTTGTGATGAATTGAAATTCATCAAAGAATCGTATGGTGACACCGTACTTTATGTTGATAGGCATGCAACAACCAATGAATTATATGAGCAAATTTTTGAGCATTTGAACTGGGCAAGAGAAAATCCAAAACGTACAAATGAAATGGTAGAGGCTGCACAGACTATATTCAACAAACACCACGCGCTAGAAGCAACCTTAACAGATTTTACGCAACAATTTGACGAGTTGCAGTATGCGTTAGGGTTTAAGTCTTATAATCCTAACACCAGACAAAATGATACAATCGATGTAATTATCAAGGTGAAAGACAATTCAATTGAAAGAACTAAGCGAGCCTTATTGTCTCTTCATAAGCAAACGTTTCAAAGTCTCCGGATAATTTTTATTGTGCATGACAATCTTATGCATGTAGGTAGTTCTCTCATTAGTATCTGCACTGAATTGAATCTTCAGCACAAAATAGTTCAAAGCTCTTTAACCAATGAAACACTAAACAATGACTATTTGGAGGCCTTAAGATCATTAACCAGCAGATACTTCTGCATACTTGATAATAATGAGTATGCTCCTAATCACTTCAAGATGTTGGTCGATCTCATAAGAAGAGAAAAGGGTACCGATGTCGTTTATGCTGGAACCACTCGTGTATGGGAAGAAGAATCCGGTGTGTATTCATTCTCAAAGGAGTATTTGCAAAAAGAAATTAGAAAGAAACAGCTGTGCCATCCAGATGATGATCAATACCTGTTGTTATTAGAGGACTATAATGAGAAAGAAGAACATAAAGAACATTGTATTGGTCCTGGGGCATGGCTGGCCAGGAAATCTGTTTTAACGGGACAATTACTTGATTCGCTAAAGATACAGAGGAATGATGACTTCCCACAAGCTTTTGCAGCCATCGCTTTCAAAAATAAGAAAATAGTTTTCACATGGTCAAACACTTGTCTATGGTATTGGTCAAAAAACTTGGGCAATTGTCAGAGATTATTAAAGCCGGATACAAACACAAAATTGAGCCCAAACGATATGGACCTCAAGACTTCAGATACAAAATCTCATTCACCTTTAATTAGCGTCATACTTCCTTTTTACAACGCACAAACCACAATTGACCAATGCCTTGAAAGTATTCTTTCCCAGTCATTGACTGACTTTGAGATCATTTGTATCAATGATAAGTCACCAGACGATTCACAAAAAATTGTTGAAAAATACAAGGCCAAAGATCCAAGAATTGTCTTATTGGAAAACGACGAAAATATTGGGTTGGGTGCTACGAGAAACAGAGGAGTACAGACGGCAAAAGGATCATTTATTTTTCATATTGATCCCGATGACACAATACCTACTAATAGTTTGAAGATTCTTTATGATCATACAATAGCATATGATAGTGACATGGTAAAAGGATCATACATACTAGAGCAGATATTATTTGGCCAAAAAACAAAAAAGTCAATAAAAAGTATGTGTAAAGATGCACCCTTGATAATAAATACAAGCTTACGAAAAATGCCTGAACTTCTTAGTAATACTACAGGGCATTGGTCGTATTTATACAAAACATCTTTTGCCAAAAAAGTACCCTATCCAACTGATTTAAAAATGGGACAAGATAGCATTTTCTTAGTCCATGCATTGACTAAAGCTGAAAAGATTACTGTCATCGATAAAATCGTTTACCATTATCGTAAGAACGTTTCATCTGCTATGAATACTTTTAACTTCCGGAAATATATGGATACACTTGAATGGAGGAAGAGGGCGTGGCAATCACTGAATGAAGCGAATTTGAAGTCATTGGGAGACAGGATGCTTCAATCCTATTGGGCAGACGCTTTCTTCAAGAATATGCCTGTCATTCTTTCAAAAGAGGAAATAGTTATATTCTTTAAAAAATACCGAGAAGCTATTAATGAGGCAAACATCCAGGCCTTTAACAACAAAACCTCGCTTTTTTTAAAGAAATTATTTCAACTCATCGAAAAAAATAGTGATGACGATGCTTACTGGTTACTCGTTAATCCCATTGATATTACTGATGATGGCACTCCGATGATTTATTGGAATGATAATGAAACAACAAAATTAGATAGCATAAAACATTACAATAAAATGAGATTTCAAAAAGATGGTCATAAGTCCTTCAAGAATAGAAATACCTCATTAAGAGTTTTGACACTTTCTACTTTTGACAGCGGTGGGGCCGGTACGGGATCTCAGCGTCGAGTCGCCGCTCTGCGTGAATATGAACTTGATGCAAGAATTTTATCCTTAGTGGTAAGGATGCTAGACATTAAGCATGTGGGCCAAATTCAACCTGTTTTTGGTCCCTTCACGGCCGGTTATAAAAGAGCATGGAATGTGGTCGATGAATATGCAATCCAAAGACCAAAAAATGCCCCGGGCTATTGTGCTAGCGAATTGTGGAGTATGATCACTTCTGTCGTCGATATGCGACAGATGGAATCGTTGATCGATCAATATGATATCATACATCTCCACTGGATTGTCGGCATGCTTGACTATATACATATGGCAGAGATTTTGGAAAATAAAGCTGTTGTTTGGACGCTTGCGGACATGAATCCTTTTACCGGAGGGTGCCATTATTCAAATGGATGCCAAGAATTTATGAGAGAGTGTAGGGAATGCCCCCAACTTGGAGGTCAAAGCAACTTAGCCCATGAACAATGGAGGATTAAGAAACAAGCCTATGATAAGTTGGATATTCATTTCATCTTTCCCTCAAAATGGCTTGCTGAACTTGCCAGCAAAAGTTCCCTATTAGCCAAGAAACAGCTTCACGTTATACCGAATGCATTTCCAATCACTCAGTTTCTCCCTGTAGACAAAGTTAAAGCGCGACGAAAATTGAAGTTACCTCTCAATAAAGAATTGATACTCTTTGCCGCGGCCTCTTTGACCAACCACCGAAAAGGATATGATTTACTTCAAAATGGCATAAAGCAATTTTGCACTAACTTTAATTCGGATAATGTCGAGGCTATTGTTTTTGGTAATGGCAATCTTAACCTGGAGATTCCCGTACATAATCTCGGGTATTTAACCGAAAATGAATCAATTTCCTTGGCATATTCTGCTGCCGATGTTTATGTTTTCCCTTCAAGAGAAGATAATGCTCCTTTGACCGTTGCTGAGTCTCTTCTTTGTGGGACACCTGTTGTTGGCTTTCCAATTGGGAATTTACCAGAGTTTATTGAGCATAAGAAGACAGGTTTTTTTGCTGAATATCTTAATGTTGAGGATATTGCCAAAGGCATTAACTGGGCTCTTAACGAAGTAAAAATAAATCCACACATTAAGGAGCTTTGTCGGCAAGCCGCTGTGAATCATCACAATCCTAGAATATCGGCAAGGAGACACCAATCCCTTTATCATAAAATATTGAATAAGATAGAAGAAAAAAACAAACAAGAACACTTCTCCGAGAATCTAACAAATAATAGAATTGTATCAATTGGTGCTACTTCTTTACCAAATAAACCAAAATATTATATTGTTACGCCATGCCGGAACGCAGCTGATACAATAGACAAGACCATCAGAAGTATAGTGGCTCAAGCGGGCGACTTAGAGATATACTACTATGTTAATGACCGTGGCTCAACAGACGGAACTCTAGATATTTTGAAACATTGGGATTCTAAAATCACCGAAGGAAATACGAATATCAACTGCCATCGAGTGAAGTTCTTCTGGTCCTGCACGTCTGATCAAGGAAAGTATGATGCAATCAGAGAAGCCTTTGACAATATGTTTGTTGATGTACAGGATTTCATGGCTTGGGTCAATGCTGGTGACATTCTTCTACCACATGCTTTGTCCACAATTAGTCGTATCATCGACGCATATCCGGACCTCAATTGGATCTCAGGGCCTAAATCTGCTATTGAATTTGATAGCTCGATATCGTTGAAAGACACTCCCACTCCTACCACAGTTATTCGGGAGGGCCTGTGTGACGGCTATCACTGGGATTTGCTTCAGAATGTTGTTATGTTTTTTAAAAAAGGTTTATGGTTCAAATCAAAGCATGCTTTGCGGGGATTTAAGCTAGCCGGAGATTGGAGTTTATGTCGTGAATTTGCTAAACATGCAGAATATGTTGAATGCGAAAAGCCTTTATCCGCTCAAACCTATTTCAAGATAAATGAATCTACATCTTATTTTAATGAATATAAGAAGGAAATAAATACTGAACTCAAAGTTAGTTATCGTACTGAAGCATTTGCTCGCCTACGACAAAATAAGAATCTACAACGTTATCTCATAAAAATGGAAAATTCTTCAGGTAAAGCAGTACTTGAAGAGGATCAAGAATCGGTAGAAATAGAATTCAAGAAACGCATGAATAGGATCACGATGAACTAATGAACAATTTAAGACAACAACATTGGGACAAATACAACTTAATCATTTCACCATTTATAGTGTCAATTTGCATTATTATGCCTCAGTTGTGACCTGCCAAAGCGATATTCGGTTAAGGTGATAGAGGAGTAATTAATTAGGAGATAACTAGAGAAAAGACTAATCAATGACAACTGTCTAAAACTAGTTATCTTTTTAGATGATATGAGTGACTCGATAATTACATTTACGGGCACACCCAAAAGCGGCATGTCAATATTAATCCAGTGTCTAAGAATACTTGGCTTGCAGGCGCTGGACCACCATCATGATATGGATGTCTCTAGTATTAATCGTTTGCTGTTTCAGGGTCTTGACCACTTACCAACCATGGCCGGGCCTCTTAACCATGACTGGATGAGGTCGAGAAGTGCCAAACACGCTCGCCAACGAATCCTTGATCTGCTATCCGATCATCAACAAGCAACGGTTCCCTTGTTCGTAGCCGACCCTTTTCTGTGCAGATTCTTACCTTTATGGATTGAATGTTTTGACGAAGCAGAGCTTATCTCTAAGTTTGTCTTCGTGGTCAGACACCCTTGGGAAGTTGCACAATCCGTAGCAGAGGATGCGAATATTGGAATAGGAGAGGCACATCTACTCTGGCTTGCCCACGTACGGGATAGCCTGCGGTATTGTCAAAATTCTGTTCTTATTAGTTTTGATCAACTTTTGGCAGACCCTTTGGCCATTATGCTTCGTGTTGGCAAGGAACTCGATCTAAATTGGCCCAAGGATCCGTGGAAGGCTTCCCCTTCGCTGCTTGACTATATCCAGCCAAGTGTCAAACAACACCATGCCTCACATCTAACGGACAAGGAGAAAGAGAACTTCCAGGTCTATGAGATACTCTATCAGGAGATCCGTAGTGTACAATGGTACGGGTCCTTTGAAAACAATACTTTGGGCTTTAACACGTTGAGAGATGAGGTACCAACTCTGTCTACATCTAACCGTCAGCTTACTTCCGAATTACGACAACACAACAATCTTGATCTGGTGGACAGCCTGCTTAGTGTGGTTGGTCAATATCAAAAGGAGACGGATATCTTCCAAACTAAACTGGAGAGAATTGCTGTTGAGTCCAGCCTTCCTCTTTTCATCCAAATCTCTTTTCCTTCGAGCAAGAAACGCGGGGGATTGATTGAAAGGGTTCACCTATTGCCTGATGTATGGAAAGAGATTTCTATACCGGTACCTGAGCCCCTTTTATTAGGGCATGAACCGATTATCATTAAGCCGTTGAACATAAACGGGACGGTAAGGATTGCTGCTATTACCCTTAACAACCAAGCCACTGGAGAATGTGTGTGGGCTGCAAAAACTGCTAAGGATTTCGTTCAGATAACCGTTCAGGATCAAGCTTTAAGGCTACCAGATACAGACTGTTTGAAAATCATGGTTTTGGGAGACAATCCGAGCCTGGTCTTGCCCAAAACGCCGGTAATAGCTGATTCTCCCTTGGAAATTGTGATTTATTTAAAAGTCACGAGAGACCAGGTAATAATCCGTGATTTTCTGCAAAAAACCATTTCGGCTGTAGGACAACACTCTGTCGGGACCATTCATCATTTTTCTTGCTCTGGAGGGACTGTGATATGCAAATGTCTGGCTGCAATGCGGGATGTGGTTTTATTGAGTGAGATCAATCCATCTAACCCAGGTATTATATGGTTTAATCCTTTCGATCCGCTACAACAGTTTCAGAAAAACTACCCCGAACTAAGTTACAGCAGCATTGGGGATCTAAAGAAAATATTTCTTGAGCGGATTTCGTGGGTTTTAGATAAATCCATAGAAAAAAATAAAGCTTTAATAGTTCGGGACCATTCTCATTGGGATTTTCTGATGGATGGATGTGTCGATGCCCCGCCTTTGTATACCTTTTTGACTGAAATTGCCATGGTAAAACCAATAGTCACATTGCGAAACCCTATTGATTCCTATCTATCCTTACAGGCCAATCCTAGCTTTATAACCGATGCTAAAGACTTTGATACTTATTGCCAACGAGTGCTAACCTTCCTGGAGAAGTATCACTTTGCAGAAGTATTTTGTTATGAAGAATTCTTGGAAAACCCTGATTCAATTCTTAAACGAATGTGCTGTGTATATGGCATTGAATTTGATCCTACATATAAGGATAGGTTCCATAAGATTAAGCTGACAGGGAATAGTGGTCGAGGCAAGAATTTCAAAGAGATAAAAGAACTTGAAAGGCGACCTTATAATAACGCATTCAAAAGGGAGGTTTTAGAATCGGAATCTTTCATGAAACTTTCGGAAAAGTACAAATATCATCTCTAGGACCTCCTCTGTACGGAGAAAAGAACATTACTGATTCAGAGTCTCGCGCCAACGCTGATTTGCCTGCTGATAGAGTGAACTACACTTAGGTTGGAAGAAATGAAGACAATAAAATATATTCGGCAGATGAAACTTGAGGTGCAGTCAAAATGTCAATACGACTGTAGAGAGTTATCCGACTATAAATTGGATTTGAGTGTTTTAGCGCGTTTTCGAGAGGTATCAAAAAACTCTGGCTATTTTATCGAAAATATCCACCTTCATGGTCCTGGTGAGTCTTTACTCGGACACAATCTCAATGAAGGTGTAAAAATATGGCCTCTGGTGTCTCGGTGACAATTTTTGTCGCAACAAACGGCTGTTACTTAGAAAGAAGTGATTGAAATCACCATTATAATCAAGCTACTTTTTTTAATAGAAGAGTATAAGTATGCTTTTTAGCACCGTAACATTCATCAATAATCTCAAAATTATTTATTCGGCACATCATTTTTAAGGTGTTAACTGTCGGTAACCACCACCATGGTCCATAAGATTTTAGGTGGTAGTCTTTTAACTTCCATCTATTGAAAGCTTCAAAATTTGGATTGATTTGTCTCCAATGTTCAGTCAACAAATCTTTATCAGCATCGTTGAGGGCAGGAACAAACAAAGCGCCTGACTTTGGTACTTTTAATGAACTATATTGATTTTCGATACTTTCAATAATGATTTGCGATCCTAATACCAAATATTCTTTCGTAATAGAACTCAATTTATATACATATTTTAATGGATCAGGAATATGGTACAATACTCCCGAAGAATGAATGACTTCATATGATTGTAGAGATAAATCTATAATGTCGCCGATTACACATTTATATTCTTTTATGTTCATGCTTTCCATTCTCTCATGGAATTTTTTCCATAGTTCATGCTCAGATGGAAATATATCTATCATTGTAATTTCAGAGGCGCCATGTTGATACGCGATAGATGCCTTCTCATTTACAGTTCCCCATATTCCTCCAACATCTGCAAATGTTCTTCCTTTGCAGACTTTCGCTAAAAAAGTATTTGCGTTTTTATCTGCCATAACTAGAACTCCCTTTTTCAAATTATTATTATAATATAATTCATTTTCTTCTTTTATAATTACCAAAAATTATTACTCTATATCGACGATTGGGTCTTAAATCCATTACCTGTGATATGAATACTATTTGAGGTTGTTTCTCCAAAGGCATACCTCCCAGGCGAAGGTTAATTGATAAAAAGAAGGCCACACTTTTAGAATATCCCAAATAGTGTAGAAGTCAAGCAGAATAACACTCTTCAAGAACCTAAGTTATTGAGATTTTGACTCGGGATAAATTAGTAAATTTATTATATTGCGGTCCACTCATCAGACGCAAGAATGTTGATTGCACAATGTTTCATAGTATTATATAGCCTTACTCTTTTACCTCTTTAAGAGTATCTTTCAATAAATATTAGGAGACCGGTCTTACTTATTCGTGGTAGCTTCTCCTACATTTTTTAGTTGGTGAGAGGATTCTAATAAATATTTATGCACTTATTCAACCAATTCCGTTCTCCTTAATCGGTAAATAACCTCACATTTGTCTTACGTTCACGTAATTGTCCTTCTCTCATCTGTCGACATTAGTTTCCAATAAATAAACTATCACATGACGTGATAGTTTTTCTCTTGACATTCAAGACCATTTTTTCTACACTTCTACAAATAATAAGTGAGTTTTTACCAATCAATAGAGATAAAATAAAGTACTTTTTTCATTCGTATATAAATGAGTTGAGCGAAAAATTGATTACTTATATATAAATTCCTTAACATTCCTCTTTTAAGAATACGGTTTTTTTATGCTTTTTAATTCACCTGTCTATATCTTTATATTCCTTCCAATGGTACTTTTTTTATATTTTTCTCTTACGAAATTAGGATTTAATATCCTTTCCAAATCAACTTTAGTGCTTTTCTCATTAATTTTCTATTCTTATGCTGCTTTGAATTCAATGATTCTTCTATGTGTTTCATTATTTTTCAATTATTTTTTTGGTGTACTTCTCCATAGATTAATAAACGGGGATGAATCTCCAATGTTTTTTATTTCGAATAAAAAACTTATTTTAATATTAGGTATTTTATTTAATGTTGTTATTTTAGTATATTTTAAATATACTAATTTTTTAATAGAAAATGTCAATTTTTTTCTTAGCAATAAGCTTCCATTTGTTGATATCGTTTTTCCTTTGGCAATCAGCTTTATTACGTTCCAACAAATTGCATTTTTAGTTGATAGTTACTACCTGAATATTAAGGAGTTGACATTTATAGATTATTGTTTATTTATGACATTTTTCCCTCAGTTAATCGCCGGACCAATTGTAAGATATAACGATATTATCCCACAATTATATGATATTAAATATAAATATATCGATTCAGATAACATATCAATCGCTGTTTTTATTTTATTTACAGGGTTGTTTAAAAAAGTTATTATTGCAGATTCTTTTTCAAAATGGGCGAATGCTGGATTTGAAGCGTCTAAAGCTTTATCTTTTTTTGAAGCATGGGCCACAAGCTTATGTTATACTATAGAAATATATTTTGATTTTTCATCTTACACTGATATGGCTATAGCTTCCGCTCTACTTTTTAATATAATACTACCAATAAATTTTAACTCTCCATATCGCGCTTTAAATATCCAGGAATTTTGGAGGAG
The DNA here is from genome assembly GCA_964520425.1 of uncultured Desulfobacteraceae bacterium. Taxonomy (GTDB): domain Bacteria; phylum Desulfobacterota; class DSM-4660; order Desulfatiglandales; family HGW-15; genus JAFGFY01. Next base: position 28,075 of record CAZFMX010000009.1, on the reverse strand, counting down.
ATGGCATGTCTCTCTGTCAAATTGGTTAAAATATTTTCTTTACATACCATTGGGTGGGAATAAAAAGGGATATCTTCGAACTTGTCTAAATCTTTTTATTACTTTTTTAATTGCAGGCTTTTGGCATGGAGCTAGTTGGACCTTTATTATTTGGGGAAGCATGCATGGTATTGCCTTGGTAGTACATAGGTTTTGGAAAACAATTGGGATAAAAATACCTATATCAATTGCCTGGATTATTACTTTTATGTTTGTAAATATATCATGGGTTTTTTTTCGATCCCCGTCTTTTAGAATTGCACTTGATATAATAAAGGGAATGCTTGGATTTAATGGAATAGAAGTGTCTGCTAGTTTCGCGAGTGTTTTCAATTATTTTTCCCCATGGGATTTTCTTAATATAAGTGGTACCAAAAACGTTTTTATTATCCCGTTTACTTCCGTACTTTATATTACCGCTTTCGCGATGTGGGGTCTTTTCCGTATGCCAAATATTTTACAGATGACTAATATTATAGATTGGAATAGAGAACCTTTGTTTAAGAGAAATATTAGATATGCTCTGATAACGGCATTAGCTGCCTTTATTTCCTTTCTTACTTTTTTTGGCCATACAACGCCCACTGATTTTATTTATACTAATTTTTAATTCCTGGACAATGGCTAATAATAATCGCACATTTTTGACACTTTTTACCTTTTTCCTAATTGTAAGTGTAATTTTATACTATATTATTTTTATTAAGCAATTTGGAAAATATACTGGAGCTGAGTCTTGGGTCAAAAATGCTTTTCTAATCAAAGAGAGAATAACATCTACAATTCAGGATAATAAAATTATCATTATGGCAGGATCTAATTGCCTTTTTGGAATTGATTCCTCTCTTCTTGAGAACATTACTGGCTATAAAGTCGCGAATCTATCTCTCCATGCTTCCCTGGATTTAAGCTTTATGTCAAAGCAAATTGAAGAATGTGTAAAGCCTGGTGATATTGTTGTCATGCCTTTAGAATTCGGGTTATACGGAAGAAACAAAGTGACTGACTTTTTCATCAACGACATGATAGAATGGGGGGAAAAAGCGTATTTTAATAAATTGAATTTGATTGAAAGGATTGATTTTATTCTTTGCACTCCACCTGAACGTATTTTTCGTTTGTTATTCGATGGTAAAAAACGTGAAGAAGAAAATGGAGTTTATGAGACATATCTATTAAACTTGAAATCAAAGAATATACAATGGAGCGGATATAGCTATAAGAGCTTTAATTCACACGGTGATATCCTTGTTGAAGAATCTCCAACTGACGAGATGAGGAAGAGATATAAAAATGGTATAGATTATTTTTATTATGGGAAGATTATTTCAAATTATTTTTTCAAACAGTATGATAAAATTTCTGAAATTGTTAAAAAGAACAAAGGAGAACTTATACTGACATGGCCTGTAACTATTAGGAATTATAAGTTTGATTTGTCAAGGAAAGAAAGTCAAAATATATTAAATGATATAAAAAAACAATTGAATGAAAGAAATATAAAGATATACTTCAATCCAGCATTATTTAATTTGGATTTTAATTTCTTTTTTAATACGATTTATCATACAAACATAATAGGTGCCAGAATTAGGACTGAAAACCTCGCTAATTGTCTTGTCGGAATAATGAATAATGACTCTTACCAAGAAATTGGATATGAAGAAGCAATAAGGATTGTGAAAGAGAAAGAAAAAACTTTTTTACAAAATCATAATTCTTAATATTTTATTCACAGGGAAATCCCTAAAAGTTTCTTTAATATAATGATCAATTAATTTTTTATACCCGCAAATATCAAAAATCACGAAAGAATATTTGGATTGAATCCTTGAGATGTATATCAGTGTTTACAGACCTTTTGAAGTTATTATAACTGCTCGATTCAATTATTGAGAGATTTCACCAAAAATACACCTGAAGAACGTTGTTAGATTTACAAGTCTTCCTGTAGATGTTGCAGGGGCCGAAATCCCTTGCACATGTATTTGTGATGGCCCAATGCTGATTGGAAAACGAATATTCCTATACTACGGCCCTCCCATTTTTGAAGCCGCTAGATTGTTTAGAAAAGACGCTATGGATGATCTCAGACTATCTGTTGAAGTTCAAGCCGATTGGCTTGATTTCTATGACGTTAGGCAGTTCGGGAATATGGAATATTGCAGACTTTGTTGGGCGAACAAGAACTTCTCTCTGGAAGGGGTTGCTCATGATACGAAGGGTGGTGTGTGGATGAGCAAAGGGGAGAGAAAAGAGACGAGATATCTTGTATGCCAAGATAATGGAACGTAACTCCATTTTGAGCCCGACGAGGTGAGTCATTTGGCTGAATACCGATGTACAAAAGATAAAATGATCTACAGTTGTCCGGATATTGATCTATCTTTCAATATCGTTTCGAATACTGTAGCCGTTCTCTTGCCAGAGTTTGTCACATTGGGCAGCTTTTAGAACTTCTTGAACCATTTCATCGATCAGGTCTTCGAATTCCACTTCATGTTTCCATCCCAGTTCTTTCATTGATTTTGGTCTTGAGTTTCAATATAGTACCTGTTAGAAATATTAAAAGCCAAAATAGCTAAAGGGTGATGACGTCTACCTGAGGTGAATGCGTCCACCCGGTTTTCGGGCAAAATACCACGCCTTAACGTTCGTTGATAGGCCTAAGTCCGCTCTTTTGACCTCATCATAAAGACGCGAGAGAGATGGAGGGCGATTAATCACAAATCAGGGCTTCCAAATTTATTTGACATATCATACCAATTTCCCTATGCTTTTCCTCCATAAAGGTGAAAAATGCGGGTATGGTCCGACTGACGACATAACAGGATTATATTAGTCCTTTGTAAGAGAGCATGGGAAAACTGGAATTTTTTGTATGCGTAATCACGATTTTCATTCAATGAATTTGATTTAAATTGAATAATTATTTCGAATCTTCAAGGTCCACCATGATTAAGTCAACAGAAATTCCGAATAGGGGCAGGGTTAGTATTGATGGATCATCTCCATCACCGAATCGCTTGCTTCAATTTAAGAATCGACACCAAGGGGAAAGGGCTTTACTTGTCTGTAATGGTCCGAGTCTAAACAAAGTGGACTTTTCCCGCATTGACGTTTCTCAATTCACGGTGGTCGGACTTAACAAGATTTTCCTCGGATTCGAAAGTCTTGGAGTTAAGCCGAAATACCTTGTAGCTGTCAACAAAAAGGTTATAGAACAGTCAGCCAATGAATATCGAAATTCACCTATCATCAAGTTCTTGAGCAATCGGGTCGACCCCTATGTCGTTCCAGAAAATTATACGACGTTTCGCATCAACACGGTCAATCTCCCGGAATCAGGCGATCGTTTCAGCAAAGATATAACGGTCTATGTGCACGAAGGTTGGACCGTTACACATGCCGCCCTTCAGATACTCTTTTACATGGGATTCGTAGAGGTCCACATCGTTGGGATGGATCATCGTTATTCTCAACATGTAGCAGGGGAGGAAAACACTGAATCCATGATAGATGGGGCAGATGTCGATCATTTCGATCCGAGATATTACGGATACGGTCAGTCCTGGGATCAACCTGATTTGATCAATAGCGAAATTTCCTACAAGGCCGCCCTTGAAGCATTTAATTCAAATGGTCGCGCTATTTTCGATTGCACAATTGACGGGGCATGCACGATATTTCCGAAATTGCCAATCGAAGTTCTCTATGATTCGCCTGACTATGGAGTTCTTCAGAGGTTGAGTGATTTCAGAGCCACCTGGTGGGAGACTATTCGTATGAACATGGATAGCCTCTTGAAACGCATCGATCAGTTTACTCACAATAACACGCAACTCAAACAGGAGATCGCCAAGATCTCAGAAGAAAAGGAGATACTCCAAAAAAGTCTCGATGAGTTTCAAAAAGGTATTGACCGGCTTACTCGCAATAATAGACAACTCAAGCTGAGGACCGCTAAGATTTCAGAAGAAAAGGAGTTACTCCAAAAAAGCCTCGATGAGCTTGATCGGAATAATGAACTTCTTAACAAAGAGCTATCTAAGGAAAGGGAGACCGTCCTTAATAATAATCTGGTCTTTGATGTGTTACGCGCCACTCTGGAAGAGGAACGGCTCATCAACAGGCAGTCCTATTTTAGGAGATTTCTATACTTCCTTCGTTTGAAAAACATTCTCACGGTCTTCTTAGATGTTTTCGGCTTCAGAAGTTCCCCAGATAACCAGCCGACTCCTCAAAAAACGAGGAATAATGAAGATGAGGTTCATGGTCATCTGGTCAGCACCTCCATGACCGATTCAGACCTACAGGCATTTGTGACTCCGCCTGGTTGGAACACCCTTATTCGCACAACTCAAGATTTTGCTGCCAATAATGGCCTCTACGTTGTTCCTTCTATAGAAGCGTTTGTGAACTCCAGCATGGAACAAATACCAGGAGAATGGATCGGTTTTTTGCATACCCCAATGGCGCCTCCAAAATGGTGGAATGAGGCGGTGGGAATGGAGGGGCTAAATGCAGAAACAATATTCAACGCTGAGGTCTGGAAGCAGGCTAAACGCCATTGCCGGGGAATCGTTACCTTTTCGATGAACCATCGTGATGACTTGGCCAAGCTCGCGGGCGTTCGTATTTTAGAAATGATGTGTCCGCTGCCCGAAACAGATCATATGTGGTCATGGCAGGCTTTCAAAACCAATCCGAACAAAAGAATTATACAAGTAGGGTGGTGGATGCAACGTATGCATGCCATCTATATGTTGCCTGAGAGCGATTACGAAAAGGGGTACATAATGAATTTCTCATCATATGCCAACCAAGTCTTTGAAAAAGAGAGGCAGGTGATGAAACAGAAAAACATATACTTTGACTTCATGAAGGATTCTGTGGTTCACATCGAAAAGGCATCAAACGCCGAGTATCTTGACACCCTAAGCGGTAATATTGCCTTTGTCCACTATCACGATATCAATGTGCCGGGGCTTGTCCTTGAATGTGTGGCCACACATACACCTGTGCTTGTCAACGCTTTGCCTTCAGTCATCGAATATCTTGGGCATGATTATCCTCTCTATTATTACTCTTATCTCGATGCCGTTGAAAAGGCGAAAGACATTCCCCTTATACAAAAAGCCCATGAACATCTAAAGAAACGAAGCCAAAAAGAGGAATTGCGGCTGAATCATTTCACGAATGTACTTTCGAAGATCCTGACTGGAGAGAATAAGAATTGAAAATTTCTATCATTACTCCTTCCTACAATAGCGGTGATTCTATCGAGAGGGCTATCAAGAGTGTCCTCCATCAAGATTATATCGATTATGAACACATCATTGTCGATGGCGCCTCCAGCGATAACACACTTGAGATTCTCAAGAGATACCCCCATTTGAAGTGGCTATCTGAACCCGATAATGGGCAGGTGGAGGCTATGAACAAGGGCTTCAGCATGTCAACGGGTGATATAGTAGCCTATCTTAACGCGGACGATTACTTTCACGAAGGTGCTTTCTCCGCTGTGATACCTCACTTTCGAAATGGTGAGGATGTGGTCATGGGCAAGGTTTTAGTGCGGACTCAACGACCCGACGGGGTTGATGAATGGGTAAACGACCCCAAAACCGACCTCAACTCCATGCTCCATCACTGGGAATCGGATGCTTTTTGCGTAAACCCAGTCGGATATTTTTACCGTCACTTCGTACAGAAAGAGATCCCTTTCAATCAACAGAACGACGATAAGCATGATCTTGCATTTCTGATCGAGATTACCTTGCGCTATAAGATCAAGAAAATTGACACCATACTTGGTGTATTCAATCATTTCTTGACAACAAAAACCGCTCGTGAGCAATTGATCCCGAGTTATTGGCGCAATGACAATTTCTCCTTCATAGACCGTATCTTGAAAAACATGGACGATAAGTACCAGAAAAGGTTCTGCCTTGAGCGTGAACGCGGATATCAGTTAAGGAGACACTGGACTATTCAAGATGCTTTCAACCGGGGGCTAGCAAAGGAATTGATAGATGAAGGTGAGGTCTTCTTTTTGCCGGAAGGTGAAAATGACACTGACATCGAAAAAGGATCATTTGTCGAATTTGATCGACTTGCCACGAAAAGGGATTGGATAATCCCGGTCTTGACGATGAAAAACGTCGCCGGTAACGCGATATATGCTACGTTGAAAGCACTCCCTCAGCATGTTTTACCGGCAGAAGTCTATCATCTAAACCAAATGAATGAAAAGACGATTCTTCGAAATCTGCCGCGGTCAGCTCATGTGTCTGTAGGCCTCTCATTAAACCAGTTATTTAATATTCACAAGAATGATCTTCGTTGGAAATTTATTGTCGGTATGCGTGAACCAATAAGTTATTGCTTATCATGTCTATTTGAAATCGACAGACCTGAATTAGATATGAAGGCTATAGCCGATGAGATAGAGAAGAAGATCTATCCTAGTATATCCGCTTGGTTTGGCGAGCAGATTAAAGATGCGCTTGGGATTGATATATATGATCATGAATTTGACCAGAACAAAGGCTACTCCATTATTAGAATGGGAAATATTGAAATTCTGCTATATCGAAATGAAAACCTCCGCGAAATATTTTCTCAAGCGATAGACGATTTTCTCGGAATACCAGACTTACAATTATTGGAGAAATACATCACTTCGAATGGAATCCTCGAAAATGCCTATAAGCCGGAGAAATGGGATATTCGATTTGACAAAGGATTTCTAGAAAGAGTCTATTCTTCCGAACCTGTGACTTATTTCTATTCTGAGGAAGAAATTTCGAACTTTTCTGATACCTGGACATGAAGGGTGGAACGAGGATCCAGTGAAGCAGATGGACTCACCCGTTGGAATAGAATGCGTTATCTAGGGAGACATATATGAGGATCACCGTCGCCGTCTGTACTTATAACCGCTTTCACATTCTTGGAAAGTGTCTTGAGAGCCTACGAAAACAGACCCTTCCTACTGAGCAGTATCAGATCTTGGTAGTGGATAACTCCTTAAACCCGGAGGCCTCTAAAGAATTCCGCGATAGCCTTACCGAATTCACTAATCTAAAGTATATGATAACAGATCGCGCAGGTATTGGTTATGCCCGAACCGTAGCCATGAATAACTGTAAGACAGAATTCATAGCTTACACCGATGATGATTGTGTGGTTCCATCCAACTGGCTAGAGAACATTCTAGCCACCTTTGACCGGTATAGTGAAGGCGTCGGGGGCATCGGTGGTTCGGTGGAGCCTAGTTGGGAAATTCGACCACCAAAATGGTTGAATGGCCCTCTGCTTGAGCAAATGGCTTTGTTGGACTGGGGAAGTGAGGACTGCTATATTGATACTGAGGTAAAGAAATGGTTGCTGACTGCTAATGCAGCCTATCGGATGCGTGCCCTTCGCGCCGCCGGTGGATTCCCGACTCATCTCGGGCGGTTGAAAAACTTGCCTTTTGCACATGAAGAACTGGCGGCCAACACAGCTATTCAGAAACTGGGGTATGATCTTGTTTATTCCCCATCCTTTTCTGTCAATCACCTTGTCCCTGCCAAGCGTATGACACAGAAATGGATATGTCTTGAAGCCTTTCTCGATGCAGCATCTATTGTACTTATGCAATACCGAGATTTAGGGCCCGTTGAGATGGACGAAATAGTTACTTCGATTCGGCCTAAATCCGAGGCCTTGCTTGACAAGCACACGGAGGTGTCAGATGGAAGTGAATTAGTAAAGGAAGTACAGAAGTACCGTGAAATAGGGAGAGTCGAAATCCAAAATGCGATTAAGAACATATCATTACAGGAAGAAAAGGTGCTATCATCTTGGCCTGTAATTTATATCGTCACTCCTAGCCTTAACGCTGTTGAAACCATAGATCGAACCGTATTAAGCGTCATCACACAAAGCGGGGATTTCGCTATTCGTTATCATATCCAAGACGGCGGCTCTACAGACGGCACTTTGGAGAAGCTCGAAACATGGAAAAAATTGATTTCCGATCCCAATTCTATTGTTCAATGCAAGAACGTCGTTTTCTCCTATGCCAGTGCATCCGATGAAGGCATGTATGATGCCATATGTAGAGGTTTCGCCTCGATGTATATTCCACCCGATGCTTTTATGACATGGATCAATGCTGATGACATTTTAATGCCGCATGTCTTAACGACGGTAGACAGTATATCCGCCCAGTTACCGGATGTCCATTGGTTAGGAGGGACAGTAACAGCCTTCTATACGGATGAGCGTTTTATGTCACATTATCCGACGTGTTTTCCCAGGGAGGTTATATGTAGGGGATTATGTGATCTACGGCATTGGCAAACGCTGCAGCAGGAGGGGATGTTTTGGCGTAAATGGGTTTGGGACAAAGTCGGCGGATTAAACAGTAGGCTCAAATACGCCGGGGATTGGGACTTATGGCTCCGTTTTGCTCAATATGTGGATTTTGTCCATGTTCCATGGACTCTAGGTGTTTTTCATGTGAGGAAGGGACAACTCGCAACCACAGATGACGGAAAGGCTTATCAACAAGAAATTGATTCTCTTCTGTCCCTTTCTGATCGCCGTTTAGCCCTGACCGATTTGACCTCCATGGACCAAAATGGCCTTTTTATCACGGAACTTTTCGTGGACTTCAATTCTAAGAAATACTCTATACATCGCCAGCCTCTTGGTGAACGTATTCCTGAGCAAGCAAAGAGATACTTTAAGGCTGAGATTACACCAAAAGACGCCAATAAAGGTAATGACTCCTTTGGCACAAGACCCAGCGCCTCGTTACCTAAACGCCCCTTCTTCGGCAGCTCTTTTTTAAAGAAAATACTACTTTTGCCAAGTCGCTATATTCTAGGAGCATTAACACGAGTAATGAAACCCGTTCTCCTTCCCATGACGAATTTCCTTAAGAAATGGCACGTCTATCTAGTCCTTTTACGCTCAGGCCTCTTCTTCCATACCCACTATCTCAAACAGTGTCCGGACGCGACTGAGAATGGCATAAACCCGATATTCCATTATATCCTTATTGGAAGTAAAGAAGGACGGAACCCCAATCCTCTTTTTGATACAGACTGGTATTTGAAAACTTACCCTGATGTGGCTAGAGAGGGGATCAATCCTTTGTTCCACTATATCAAATATGGAGAAAAGCAAGGCCTGGATCCCGGCCCGAAATTCTCCGCGAACGAATATTTGAAAAATAATGCAGATGTACGCAAAATGGGAATTAGCCCGCTGCTGCATTATCTCAAATACGGAGCAATGGAGGGTAGACACATTATTAGCAAAAGTACAAGTGTTGATGATACTGTTTACGATAAAAGTAGCCATGCTATTCACAATAAAACGAGATTCCATGGCATTATCTATGATGTAGGCCTACATACTGGACAGGATACAGAATTCTACCTAAAGAAAGGTTTTAGAGTGATCGCTATTGATGCAAATCCCAATATGGTTGATGATGCTAAAGTTAAATTCAGCCATTATGTAGCCAAGAAACAGCTCGTTCTACTCAATTTGGGTATTGTTGAAAATCCCACTAGAAAGAAATTCAAGTTCTACATTAGTGAAAACCATACAGAATGGTCATCATTTATAAAAGAGATCGCGACTCGGGATGGTGGACCTTATCAATGTGTAGAAGTCCAGTGTGCAACACTTGAGGAAATCATAGGTGATTATGGCAACCCCTATTTTGTAAAGATAGATATTGAGGGGTATGATCATATTGCACTCAAATCTTTGCTTAGAATTGAAGCTTTGCCAAAATATATATCAGTAGAGAACGGCAATAAGAATATGCTTAATCTTCTCCATAATGCCGGTTATTCTCTCTTTAAGTACGTACAGCAGAATGATATCCATAATGTATCGCTACCCTATCCACCCAAAGAAGGGGATTGGGTTGATCATGCTTTTCCTTTTGGTTCAAGCGGGCCCTTTGGGGAAGAAACAAGGGGTGAATGGAAAGGATTCCAGGAGGTTAGATCCGAGATTTCAAAAGTATGGGACCCGGATGGGGAATCAAAGAATCCTGAACATGATGACCAGATACATGGATGGTTTGATTTGCATGCAAAGTTACTCTGAATGTAGGAGAGGATCGTATTAAGTACAGAATGAGGGAGTTACGTAGCTATGATTTACTTGTCATATGGATTGCCTAGATCGGGGAGTTCCTTTTGTTACCAAATAATCCATGACCTTTTAGCACGATACTCAGTAATGAATGGCTTACGATTAGGGAATATCAGGGATATTTTGCCAGGTCACCCATATGAACTATTTTTTCAGCCATCGGATTCTTCATCATTAGATGCTCTTTTGGAAAAGGCCTTGAGGATGTCGGATCAGAAAATGTGTCTGGCCATAAAAGCCCACTGCGGTTTGACTGAATATGCAAAGAACTTGCTGGAAAACAAGAAGATTTTGGCCAATGCATCTTTCAGGCATCCAGGTGATTGTATTCTGTCATATATGGATGCCTACAGAAGAGAAAAGGTGGAACAAAAAGCATCTCGCTTTCCCCAAGGGAACAATTTCGAAAGATCATTAGAAGTATATGAATACCATGCCAACACGTTCTTGAAATGGGCTCATACAAGAAATGTACTTTTGATATACTACGATGAAATTGTTGGTAACCCTGAGATTGTTGTTAAAAGGCTGAAGCAGCAAATAGGATTAGATATAGATGAGGCTGAAGTGCTGAAGCCATATTTGGCGGATAAGACAAAGATATTGGAGTTTAATAAAGGGAAACTAAATAGAAGATTTCAAGAGCTATCGACTCATCAAATTCAAGAAGTCGAAAAAAAATACGAAACGCTGATTTCTTTTATCCAACACTATAGCAAAACCCAAGATAATACGGACATAGACTAGAATAGAGAACGTATTAAATAAGATAATGAGACAAGATAATACAAATGAAACGCTATTTTTCGATATCGTTTCTAATGCTGTAGCCGTTTTCTTGCCAGAATTTATCACGTTGTGCAATTTTTAGATCTTCTTGAATCATTTCATTGACAAGGTCTTCGAATTCTACTTCATGTTTCCATCCCAGTTCTCTCCTGGCCTTCTCAGGATTGCCGAGAAGCGTGTCGGTTTCTGTGGGCCGGAAATAGTGGGGGTCTACTTCGATCACAATATCACCCGGTTTGAGGTTCTCGATCTGGGGTGACACGGAAGCGATGATGCCCTTTTCGTCAATGCGTTTTCCCTGCCAATCCAATTCAACGCCGATTCTCCTGAAAGCGAGTTCACAGAGTTCCCGAACGGAATGCTGTATTCCGGTGGCGATGACGAAATCGTCCGGCTTGTGGTGTTGCATGATCAACCACTGGGCCTTGATGAAGTTCTTGGCATGCCCCCAATCTCTTCGGGCATCCAGGTTTCCGATGAAGAGCTTCTTCTGCAGCCCCACCGCGATGCGTGAAACGGCCCTCGTCACTTTCCTGGTCACAAATGTTTCACCCCTAATGGGCGATTCATGGTTGAAAAGGATCCCGTTGCAGGCGAACATGCCGTAGGCCTCTCGATAGTTGATGGTGATCCAGTAGGCATACACTTTGGCCGCGGCATAAGGGCTTCTCGGATAAAAAGGAGTGGTTTCAGTCTGAGGGGTTTCTCGGGCCTGACCATACATTTCACTGGTCGAGGCTTGATAGAATTTCGTTTTTTCTTGAAGCCCAAGGATCCTGATGGTCTCTAGAATCCTGAGTGTTCCCAGGGCGTCGCTATTTGCCGTGTACTCAGGGGTTTCAAAGGAGACCTGAACGTGACTCTGGGCGGCCAAATTATAGATTTCGTCAGGTTCGGTTTCCTGGATGATTCTGATCAGGTTGGTGGCATCGGTTAGGTCGCCATAGTGCATCAAGAACCTGACATCCTTCTCATGGGGATCTTGATACAGATGATCGACACGACCGGTATTGAAAGAAGAGGACCGGCGCTTGATCCCGTGAACCATGTATCCTTTGTTGATGAGGAACTCTGCCAAATAGGCGCCGTCCTGTCCGGTTACCCCTGTAATCAACGCTGTTTTCATAACGCCCTCTCCCTTAAGAACCACTGATAGGTGTCTTTGATTCCCTGATGTAATTTGATTCTTGGCTGCCAGCCCAATTGACGCATACGGCTGACATCCAGAAGCTTCCTCGGGGTCCCGTCCGGCTTTTCCGTATCATAATCAATCTTGCCCTCAAAACCAACAACCTCTTTTATCTGTTCAGCCAGTTCTTGAATAGAAATATCTTTTCCTGTACCGATGTTCAAATGGGTGATCCCCTTACCATAGACTTGATCGGCATCGACGTTATTCATGACAAACAGACAGGCATCGGCCATATCATCCACGTGTAAGAACTCGCGAAAAGGCTTTCCCGTTCCCCACAACTCAACGGCAACCTTATCACGGTCCTTTGGAGAGGCCGTTTGCCAACGTATTTTCCCTTCATGGAATTTTCGAATCATCGCGGGCAAGACGTGGGAAGATTCAAGGTCAAAATTGTCATTGGGGCCGTAGAGATTGGTGGGCATAACGGACACAAAATTGTCATGGTACTGTTGATTATAACTCTGGCATGTTTTAATGCCAGCGATCTTGGCAATGGCATACGCTTCATTCGTAGGTTCGAGAGTATCCGTGAGAAGGTATTCCTCTTTCATGGGCTGCCGGCAATTTCTGGGATATATACAAGAACTCCCGAGAAATAGAAGTTTTTTCACACCAAAGACGTGACTGCAATGAATAATATTGGTTTGAATCATGAGGTTCTGAAAGATGAATTCAGCAGGGAATGTGCTGTTCGCCAATATGCCCCCGACTCTTGCCGCGGCCAAAAACACATAATCGGGTCTCTCCTCTTGAAAAAACCGTTCGACCGCGTCTTGACGCATCAGTTCAAGTTCTGTATGGGTTCGCTTAAGAATATTTTGATATCCCTTTTTGTCTAATGCTCGGTATAGGGCCGAGCCAACCATTCCGGTGTGGCCAGCAACAAATATTTTTACGTCTCTTTCCATTTCATTCACCGTAAAGGGGCCTATTCCCTTCCAGTTTTTTGGTTGCTGGAATTTTATCAGATCGAGAAAAAGAAGTCATGTTTAAAACAGACTAATAATTCGCGGGGAATCCAGGAGTGTATTCTATTATTGGACGACCCGTGAGTTGGGTCTGGAGGGGACTCGTATGGAGAAACGCTTCAACACGAGCCAGCCGGGGATTGCATATGCAATAAAGAAAGGGGAGAAGATCCTCAAAGAAAACGATTTTTATATGATGGATAGTTACTGAATTACAAATGGACGTCCCGGAAGACCATCCTTTGTTGCTATCAAGCCTGTGATGTGCATGCTGGAGGCATCCTGTTTGAACAATACGACGTTGGCACCACCGAGTAAACATACAATTGAAAGCCCTAAGTTGCATAGGAAACACGCCACGAGTTTGTTGAAAGCAATAAAAGCAACGGTTCTTAAATGATCAACTGGTGGTTTAGGAATGAACCAAGAGTGAATTTGTGAAAGCCTAAGGATACTGCATCTCCAGAGTTTATCCACATCTCGAGGATTGTCAAGGATCAGGGGTATGTGACTAGGACTTGACTTCGAGTGAGTTCAGTCGCAGCCACTCTCAATGCCTTGGAACTCCCCCATGAGTGGGATCTGCTAACAATATTCTCAATTCATAGGCGTTAAGGGTAACAATCTTCCATATACTAAGCAGTCATTCTGGATTGGGAGTGATAGCTTCCTGCCAATATGAGATATGGAAAACGGAAGCATAGCCCGTGTTCACTCTTTCGAGGTAAGATCGTGTTTCTTCCCCAAAAAGGTGAGATTTGCCATGGCATTGACAGAACGTTTCTCTTCGGAATCGCTATCCTGCCAGCAAATAGATGTTTATTATGTAGTCTCCGGAATATTCAATCGTTACGTTCTTGCCCGAAGTGACCGCTGCAAGTGCAACAGCAAGTATGGCCTTTCCATTAGCAAGTGTCGTATCGACGAGAAATGTCTTAGTCCAGGTCCCCGACTGTGCCCGGATTGCATAATCACCGTCATCTGTTACCTGGACCCAAATAATAGTTGCATTTGAACTCCAAGCTGCCAAAGCATTGTTGACTGCAAAAAATCCCAAAAGAAACGCCAACAACATAACACCAATCAGAACTCTTTTTTGTCTCTTCATCTCACTACTCTCCTTAAAAATGAAATTGATGAATCACATAATGACAACCCTTTAATGGGTATTCTTACTGAAAAAAATTCTTTTTTGGGTCATGACCTATTCGCCATGCACGACTCCAGAAAAATATTCCAGAGCCTATTTGAGGTCTACAATCGTTAATCATCAAGCACTATAAAGATCCAGCTCGTGATGTCCGCCGCTGGCGGTGGAGAGCTGGGATTGGGATCATTGGGGTCAGTCTCTCCTGGGTCTACAGCACCGTTAAAGTTACTATCTTCCTCGCCATCGCTTAAACTATCATCATCTGTATCGGGGTCCAGAGGATCGGTTGTGGTAGCGCCGCCGTCCGCATCAGGGATGAAGGCACCCCCGGTATCGGTTGGGTGCCCGATTGTTACACCGAGTTCAGTCCCGTCCTGAATCCAGTCCCCATCCGAATCCGCATCACCGGGGTCTGTTTCGTAGGTATCAACAGCACCATTCTGATTCGCATCTTCCTCACCATCGAGAATCCCATCATCATCCAAGTCGGCATCCAAAGGATCGGTCGTCGTGGCGCCGCCGTCCGCATCAGGGATGAAGGCACCGCCGGTATCGGTTGGATGTCCGGTTGTCACACCGAGTTCAGTCCCGTCCTGAATACCATCACCATCCGAATCCGCATTACAGGGATTTGTTTCGTAGGTATCAACAACACCGTTCCGGTTAGCGTCTTCCTCACCATCAGTAAGCCCATCATCATCCGAATCCGCATCATTGGAGTCAGTACAAGAGCCGTCTTCGATATTATCGGGGATGCCGTCGCCGTCCGCGTCAGCCGACGCTTCTTCACTGTAATAGCTATCAACCGTGTTTTGGTTATTTGGGTGAGGGTCTGTATGACTCTGAACGACGAAGTAATAAAGGACCCCTGATTCAAGACCTGTTACGTCCATTTGAGAAATGGTTTTGTCTGTTGTTGCACCGAAGACGGTATACGGTCCTCCCGAAGTCTCACTGTAATAAACACGATACTTCCCGGAATCGCCCGTATATAATATGGGAGTCCAACTGACTCGCGCGGATGTGTCGGACAAAGTCACTGCCGACACATCTTCAGGTGCGATTGTCTGGGTTTCTTCCCAATCAGGGTCTTTGGTATTCAAAAAAGTACGGACTGTCCCATTATGGCTGTACAGCGCATTATAACCGATATCCGTATGGGTGGTGCTTAGGAGGGTCAAGTTGTTGAGACTCGTTGAGATTTCACCTCGTAATTTATTCCCGTTCAGATATAAGTATTCCAGGTTGCCCAGGGTGCCCAGCTCCGGCGGGATGCTCCCAGTCAGACTATTGGAATCGAGGTAAAGGCGTTGCAGGTTGGCCAGATTTCCTAGTTCCCCTGGTATGCTACCGGACAGCTGGTTGGAAGAAAGGTCAAGGTGTTGGAGATTGCTGAGGACACTCAGTCCCGTTGGTATGTCTCCAAGCAGTTGATTAGAAGAGAGGTCCAGAACTTGGAGATTGTCAATACCGCCCAGTTGGGTAGGTATAATGAGTTCCAGTTGATTGGAAGAGAGGTCTAGGACCTGGAGGTTGTTGAGGGCGCCCAAATCCGGATGTATACTTCCGGTCATTTGGTTGGAAGAGAGGTCTAGGACTTGGAGGCTGTCGAGGTTCTTCAGTTCGGCAGGTATGCTGTCGTCCACCCCGTTGTCGGTCAGCCCGTTGGACGAGAGATTGATTTCCTGAACAGATGTATTCATAAAATCACAAACTATTCCATACCAGGTGCCTTCCGTTCCCGGCATGGCAAAGCCATCGGTGTGCAGCGGAGGTTCCTTCCATCCGCTATGATCCGTCCAGTTATCACCATCCGTCCTGTTGTAGAGGGCGATTAGAGCCTCTCTTTCGAGATCTGGAAGATAGCCCCGGGAGCTGACCATGACGTCAGGGGCCCTCACCAAACCGTTCCACCCTCCGTAGCCGACAGCCACAACACTCCCATCTCCATAGCCTATCCCATTTAACCAGGTATTCTCGGCCTGATTGTCTCTACGAAGGGTCCAATTCTGCCCGTCAGGTGAAGACAATACCTGTGGGCCCGCTATGACGAATAATTCTTCCGCATAAGTTGCCGCGTACCAGATTCCGGATATTTCTGCTGCGTCATAGGCTAACCACAAAGAGGCATCCTGGGAAAAAAGTATTTGATTATTCAACGCGCCAACGGCTACATATTTTCCGTTACCATAAGCCACATCTTCCAACGCGCCGGCACCGGCGAGAGGGATTTGCTTACTCCAATTCACACCATTCAGTGAAGTGGCGATTATGGGATCTTTGCCAATTACTTTCCTCTTAAAGCCTACAGCCACATAGCGGCCATTCCCATAGGTAATACCCGATAACCCCGTGGCGATTGTCGGCAGTTGATATTCTGTCCAGGTTTCGCCGTCATCCGATACAGCGGCAAAGGCTACCAATGCTCCTGCACCGTCATAAACCTGTCCCACGGCAACCAATCGGCTGGAACCGTTATAGGCGACTGAATAGAAATCACCTGTAATCTCTGTGGAGACTATCGACCAATCCGCTCCGTTTTCGGAAGACAGGATCGCGCCGTTATATCCGACAACATAGAACTTACCAAGGCCGTACGCTATCGATCTGAGATTCTCTGCTGTAATGGGGTCGATAGGATTCCAGATCGCGGCATCTTCCGAAGTTAGAATAATCCCATCACTTCCTACCGCCACATACAAACCGTTCGCATAGACGATATCATAAATCGTCTTGCCGTTTGTTAAGTTTAAATCATTCCAGATCCATTCTTGAGCTAAAACAGGACTATTAAAGCTGAAAGAGCAAATTATAATGACGGCGTAAAATATGAACGCGTTAAAAATGGTTTTAGATGGCTTTTTAGACATCGTGCTTCCTCTCTATTTCGGGTATGATTGACCCCTCTGCCGGCTTTCGCTTCTTTTCTCTTAAAATCAATGCAAGAAGAATACCAGAGTACAAAGCCGGGCCCTTTTCCATCCAGGACTTTTATTCATTTTTCACCTTAATTATACCATAGCTGGTGTTTTTGATCAAGATGGAGAGGATCGTCCCGAATCCACCCTCTTTCTTGACCCATAGCCCGAATCGGTGCTCCGGTTCCCTCAAAACCGTTGACGAACCGAATACTTTCATAAGAAGTTAAAAAACCTATGGTTATGGAGGTGTTGCCATCTTCTCTGAACAGACTTACAAGGCCTGATGCCATAGCTGGGGAAGTCCTGGAAGGGGAACATCTTCTTCTCAATCAATCGACGCCACGATTCACGTGGTATTTGGTAATGGGGCAACTACTTTGAGGATGGAGATAAACGGGAAATGCCGGAAATCGTCACCTTGGTGACAGTTTCCGCCCCAAACCGGCCGCTTAGACGGCCCATTTTTCCATTTATTATCCCCCTACCTTGGCTGAAGCTCCCCGCGACACCGCTCGGGACAGGTCGACAAGGCAGGCCGGGAAATCAGATGATATGACGTCTACTTCGTTGCCTGCCGGGCCGAAGCCTTGGCGAAGGCTGGCCAAGGTTTTGCAATATGTGACTGGCTTGACTTCGGCTGTGCTCAGACGTCGTCCCAGCCATTCCTGAAAACGCCTCATCATCATGTGAAGCAGAAATCTGGTGATTAAGGATATGCCTGCAGGCAGGGTGAAACCACCTGATTGGTGAAATTCAGCCCAAGATGGCTGGAATTGACCAAAGATCAAATGGGGAAAAGGAAGTGGGGTAGGTTTCGCCATTGACACTCAAACGTAAACTCCGTATATTTCGCCTCAAAAAAGGAAATCTTATCGCTTCAAGCCCTGTCCAAGCCGGTGTCGTAAAAAATGGAAGACCAGAATAAAGAAGAACGTTTAGAGAGAGTAACGGATTGTCTGGTGTCGGAAATATATGAACTCCCGCTGTTTGATCTGGGAAGCAAAGGCGACCATCGACTCTCGGGAATCCTCTCTCCGATTTATGATGACACCGTTGTCAAAAAGTATGTGCCGTCCCAATTCTTTGAGTCCGCCCACGTATACATTGAAAGATATCAGGATATTGAAATTTTCCGGTCTCTAATCTCCAAAGCATTCCAGCGGATTTCTTTTACTCCTCAAAGTGAACAGATCATCCTGGACATTGGATCCGGGGCCGGCAACACCGTATTTCCGCTGCTCTCCCTGTGCCCCGAGGCTCATATCATAGCAAGTGATCTCAGTGTCGAAATGCTGGCCTATCTTAAAATGGGACTTGAGAAGCTCGTCATGGATCAGGGCATGGATCGGAGCTGCTTTCTGGTACAGCTAAACGCAGAAGAACTCGATTTTGTCGAGGAGTCGATTGACATGGTTGTCGGGGCCTCGGTTTTGCATCATATGATTTCCCCTGAAAAAACCCTGGGCCGTTGCGCCGAGATTTTGAAAAAGGGGGGATTCGCCATATTCTTCGAACCTTTTGAAGAAGGAAACATCATCATAAGAGCCGCGTATAATGCCATACTCAACGACTCCCGACAGACAGCACTATCTAAAAAGACCACTGGTTTTTTAGAGACCATGATGAGAGATTATGATGTTCGAATGGTAAGAGACAAATCCTCTTCTCGATTCATCGGCTTAAATGACAAATGGTTATTCAATAAAAAGTATTTCTCTGTACGGGCAGAAGAATATGGCTATTCGGACTGTATTTATTTTCCGTTACGTCCTACGGAACATCAGTTTTTGAATCATACCTTGACGACCCTCCGCTTATTCGGTGGGATGGAACGGGATGATTTGCCGGACTGGGCATGGGAAATCATTCAACAATTTGATCAGTGCTTTTCCGAACAAGCGAAGGAAGAACTCCTTATTGAAGGGTGTATCATACTGAAGAAGTAAGCCGGATAATGTCATCCTCAATAGAGGGGACTCCGTTCTAAGGTGTGGAGCGGTGAAAAAAGTGTAGGGAAGAGAGAGTGAACGAATTACTCAATAAAAACTCATACCATAGCTTTGGGTATCATTGGCCAGAAAGAATCTTTGTGTTGCTCTGCATATCCATTGGGCTAACATCCAATTTCCTTATTTTCGGGCCGTTTACCATTTATCAGGGAAACCCGGATGAATTTACGCTTTCCTTATCATCTATCTTCAGTTTTTTCTTTTTACCTGCGTCAATCCTTGTTTTAGTATTGCTTTCAATCGGCCTAACGTTACCCAAAGGGTTTTATACCCGTTATGTTTCAGTCATATTTGCCTTCAATATACTGAGTTGGCTGCAGGGGAATATTATCGTATGGGAATATGGTGTGTTGGACGGTACAGCAATCGACTGGAGCACGGGGTTATGGCGGGGATGGGTAGACGCCTCCCTCTGGGTACTGTGCTTGATTATTGCTTTTGTATTTTATAGGAGGATCTATAAATTCGCAGCCTATGCGAGTATCATACTCTTTTCTCTTCAGCTTATTCTTTTGGTCTTTACAAGTCTTCAGAAACCAGAAATATGGGAGAAGGAAAAATCACCGCCAAACAGAGAACCTGAAGGGATATCTCAATTCTCGTCTAAACAGAACGTCATCCATATCATGTGTGACGCTTTTCAGTCAGATATCTTCCATGAAATCATCGACAAGGATCCGCATTACTATACGGATATGGATGGATTTACCTTCTTCAAAGAGGCCACCGCAGTCCACTCATGCACGACTTTGAGTGTCCCGTCCTTTCTCTCAGGATATCGGTTTAAAAACGATATACCTATATCTGATTTTATCAGAATGGCGGTTGGAAGAGGGAACAATATTCCTTATGTTATGCGCCACAATGGCTATGAAATCGATATGATCAATTCACCCTTACCATGGAAGTACTATGATTTTCAATGGGACAATATGTGGTATAGTGGTATTCCATACAGAAAAAAAGAAGAGAACACGATGAAAAAATCTGATTCAATTTACTTGTTGGATTTAACATTGTTCAGATACGTTCCACACTTTCTAAAGAAAGGGATCTATCATGACCAAAGCTGGTTGTTTTCATCTCTGGTGGAGAAACATGATTACGCGCGTCACCTCTACTTTGCCTATACCTCCTTTTTTCAGGATTTTACAGATAACATGAGCGTCAAGAGAAGTAAGCCGGTTTACAAGTTCATCAATTTGGTCACTCCTCATATACCTTTAGTGGTCAATTCAGATTGTGAATACGCCGGAGAAGTCTTACCTGAGACAAGAGAGAATGTTTTGAATCAATCAAGATGCACCCTCGACTTTTTCATAAAATTCATAGAAAGACTTAAAATGTTGGGCATTTACAAATCTTCTCTTATTATTATCAATGCAGATCATGGCTTTCATATGCCTTTTCAATTCAGAGATAAAGAAGTGCAATCATTGATTCGATCTTCAACAGAAAAGGAATTTGGCGAAGATGGACACCTTTTGGGTCGCTTGCTGCCGCTATTGGCCATCAAACCTCCTTATGGGAAAGGCCCTTTGGACATTTCATATAGTCAGGTTGAGTTAACCGATATTCCTGCAACCATTAATGCTGTTTTAGGTTTGAATGAAACATTTAGCGGTCGATCCGTTTTTTCGGATGATACCAAGGTTCGTAATCGGAAAAGCTATTGGAGTTTTATGACGCCGGAAGATATGGAAAACGATTTTCTGGATCGTCATAGAGAGATTAACATCAAAGGGAGTGTGTTTGATAGCGCATCGTGGGAATGGGAAGAGGTGGTTTATTTCCAGCCTTTCAAAAAACAGAGTCCAGTTCTTCCCCAGAGAGAATCTTTGGCTTCACGGACGCGTTATAACCTTGAGAGAATCAATGATCATCAAAGACCTTACGACCAAGTCATTCCCATAACAGAGGATCAGACCATCACTGTAAAAGGATGGGCGGTGGATGTGCTGAGTATAAAGCCTGCCGGGGGTGTTTTCATTGATATTGACGGGAAGATGTTCCCAACCCTTTTCGGAAGAAACAGACCCGATGTCGCAGAGTTCTTTAACGTTCCGGAATATCAGTATTCCGGCTATCTGGGAGAAATACCGGCTTCAGAAGTTGGAAAGGGACATCATACGCTATCTTTGAAGATTTTGACGAACAACAAAAAGGCATATTATGATACGAATCTGAAAGTAGAACTGGATATTAAGTAGAAGAAAGAATTCATCATTATCGGAGGAGAAAAAATTGAAACGAATCTTGGGTGTTGTCGCATTGATTCTTGCTCTATGCTTCTCACCGGATGCCTATGCCTATCTCGATCCGGGAACCGGAAGCTATATGCTTCAGATCCTGCTGGGCAGTCTTGTTGCAGGTTTTTTTGTTATTAAGCAGTACTGGCACAGACTGAAATATTTTTTCAAAGAGCTGTTCCGGAAAAAGGAAGATCAAGACCATGAATAACGGTCAAGTCTCCAGTTCATTCAGAGACCCGAGCGGGTTTCTCTTTACCGCTGAGGACACGAATCTGTACCGGCAGGTAAATGTCTCCTACCAGCAGAATTACCAGTTGTTGATGGATTCGGGACTGTACAAAGAACTGGCTGATGCGGGACTTTTGGTTGCCCATGAGGAAGCGGAATTATCTCTTAAGAGAGACGAACTCGCCTATAAAATCATCCGTCCAGATGTTGTGCCGTTTATATCCTACCCCTACGAATGGTGTTTTAGCCAGTTGAAAGATGCTGCGCTTCTCACTCTGAATATTCAAAAGATAGCCTTAGAGCACGGCATGTCCTTAAAAGACGCCAGCAATTACAATGTCCAGTTCATGAGGGGAAGACCCTTATTCATAGACACACTCTCTTTTGAATCATATCGAGAGGGAGAACCATGGGTTGCCTACCGGCAATTCTGTGAGCACTTTCTAGTCCCGCTGCTGATCATGAAATATATCGATCCACGCTTCGTTCAGCTTTTGAGAGTATATATTGACGGTATTCCGTTGGATATAGCTACCAGGATACTTCCCTTCCACACGAGGATCAATCCAAGACTCCTGGTCCATATTTACCTCCACGCTCGGAGCAAAAGCCACTATGCCGGCAAGGCGATAGAAAATAGAGCAAAGAAATTCAGCAAATTCGCGATGCTCGGCTTTATTAACAGTCTTGAAGGTCTGATGAAGAATTTAACCTTGGCATCGAAACAGACCGAATGGGCCGATTATTACTCAGATACGAATTACTCCGCTGAAGCCCATGATGAAAAGAGGCGACTGGTTCGACAATTCCTCGAAACATTAGGGCCGAAAAGTGTATGGGATCTCGGCGCAAACGATGGCACATTTAGTCGACTGGCCAGTGAAAAGAGGATTCCGACCATATCATTTGATTTGGACCCAGCCTGTGTGGAAGAAAGCTATCTGAAAGCCCGCAAGGAGAATGATGAGTCTATTCTACCTCTTCTCATGGACCTTACCAACCCGAGTCCTGGACTGGGGTGGGACAGCGCGGAAAGGGATTCCTTGGCCGATAGAGGCCCCTGTGATACACTGATGGCTCTGGCATTGATACATCATCTCGCCATCTCCAACAATGTTCCGTTGATTCGTATTGCTTCCTTTTTCAGGAGAATTTGTCATTTTTTGATTATTGAATGGATTTCGAAGGACGATTCCCAGGTTCAGAGGCTGCTTGCGTCCAGAACGGACATTTTCGGCGATTACACCAAGGAGAGCTTTGAACGTTCTTTCGAACACTATTTCGATATTATCAAAAGATCGGAAATTAAGGGAAGCGACAGGATCATCTACCTCATGAAAGGCCGTGAGAAGAACGAATTACGATGATAGATGAAACAAACCGGCCGTGGACAGATAAATCTTCTTTCTTGGTCCCGGGCTAAAAAAATGGAAGACAATCCTCATAAATTCGTTGATAGCGAAACATTGGCAACATATCAAGCCAGGGCGGATTCAGCCTCCGGCCAGGAACCCCATAAACGTATCGGAATACCGTCTAAAGTGAGAAAACACTGGTTTCGCTTCAAGAGAAGACCAAAAGTCATCCTCATCCACCCACCGTTCGTAAAAGATCCGCAAAACCCCACTACCCATGACTGCCTCACGATTCACGGCCTCGGCCTAATAATCAGTCATGCCCGCCGCATGGGCTATGAAATCCCACTCATCGATAATAGACGCCTTAACGACTGGGACTTGTTCAAAGACAGGCTTTCCGATTCCGGGGCGGACATCATCGGCATCGGTTGCACCACATCGGACTATGACCAAGCAAGGAAATGCGTCCATTTGGCCAAACAAGTCTTACCCAAAGCGAAGATTATTATCGGAGGGCCCCATCCTTCTTTAGCCACAAATGAGGTCGCTTCAAATCAAGAGATAGACCACCTTCTCATCGGTGACGGAGAAATCACATTTATTGATCTCATCGACGCGATTCATAGGGGATACTCGCCGAAGCGGATCATTTACGGACAGAGGCCCATACTTGATAACATGCCTTTTGTCGACAGGGATGTCTTTGAGGGAAAAGAGCATCTGATGCCACCCATTTGGTTTGGTTCTCCCCCATGGGTCTCGATGATCACTTCCCGGGGCTGCCTCTTCAACTGTCTATTTTGCGCGCCGGCCTCCCGCATTATGTTCGGCAAAAAGGTCCGGCGGCGCTCTCCCGCCCATGTTATCGAGGAACTCAAAGTCCTGCGTGAGAAGTATTTTTTTAACCATATCCGATTCTATGACGATAACATGATTGAGGATAGGGACTGGACTCTCAATTTCTATGACCTGTATCGAAAGAACGATTTTTCAGCCACATTCGGAATCGCCGGGCGTGCTGACCTGATCTGCAAGAGAGAGCGACTTATCGCGAAACTTGCCGAAGCCGGTCTGATTGAATTGAATATCGGATTTGAAAGCGGCAGCCAGCGTATCCTCGATTTCTTATACAAAAAGACCACTGTGGAGCAGAATATCAACTCCGCAGAAATATTGAGAAAATACGGAGTGAAAATTATTGTCAGCGTGATGTTCGGCATCCCTGGGGAGACCAGAGAGGATGTGCGAAAAACCATAGAACTGATTGACACGGTCCAACCGGACTGGGTAGATCCCAGCCTTCTAACGCCGTACCCGGGAACAGGGATTTACGAATATTGTCAGGAAAGAGACATCAACTTGGCGCACGAAGGTGAGGCCTTTAAAAGACATCCTGGAAGCCTCCCAAAGATCAAGGGGATTGACTATGATTTCGCCGTCAAAGCATTGGGAAATCGTGCCGGTCCTCGAGAGAATCGGACGTTAAATCGACAAGGCCGGAATACTCCATGACCGGGTTTATTCTTAACCATCCGTTTTATAGATACCTATGTTTGAATTCAGTGATATGCTTTTGCGTGTAAAACTTGGAGCAATAATCGCTTCCATATATCCTATCCAAAACCGCTTCTGAAAAAGCCAAGTCTTTTAGAGATCTGGAAATCATGGCCCCCACCTCTTTTTTCTCCGAAATGTTTTGTTTATCTATTTTGAAATCTTGGATATCCAGGAAATCCCCTATGACCTTTGGACCTATTTCTTTGAGATCTTCGAATCGAATGACCAGAATATCCATGCCATTCCTGTTGAAAGTGGAATATCCGCGATCTTTGTCAAAAGGCATCTTTTCAAAGTGTGTTCCTATCACCGGATCAAAATGTTCCCTGAACCAGGAGGCGGGTCGTATCAGCATGAAGCAATGCTTCACAAGGATTTCGTTGGCTTGAGTATAGTCGACCCTGTCCTTATCGAGGCATGCTGCCAGTTTCTGAATCATATTTCCTTCAATTCGCTGAACCGGTCGGCCAAAGAAAGGAATCACCCTATTGAGGCGCGCTGCCAGTTTTTGGATTATACTTCCTTCGGTTTTTCGGACACGTTGATCAGGGACCTCGAATAGGTTTTCCTCAGTTTCCGTAACATTTTTTTCAAAGAATCGAATCACTTCATTGATGAATTCGACTAATGTCCTCTGTTTATCAGACGATATTTCTTCCGAACCGGCCATTCCAGAATATTTCAACCACTTTTCTATGTCCTTTTCATATTCCGGATAATTTTGGGACAGGTTTGATAAATACCATCCGATGGGTTCCCTTGCCAGGGTGATGATCTTGAGCAAGGAGGAGCCTTTCTCGTCTTTATAGCGATACCTATTCTGCTTTTGAATCTTATTATGGATAATCACATTATTCTGAATTTGCCCCGAGAGATGGGTCGCGGTAAAATGAGTCATTTCCGGATCGCCGAACTTCTTCAGCAGGGTTATTAAGGACTCCATTGTAAGGAAATGGCATTGGGACGCCTTCAGCCCATACTGTTGGACTGAACTGACGATGGCAGTCGACGCGACTTTCCCCATTTGAAATACGATCACTTCTTTGCCTTCAATTTCTAAGTTCAGATCCGACAAAAGGCCTCCATTCTTTGTTGGGCTCTGACGTTCAGAGAACAGAGCAAGTCATTCACCTAATTCAATCAAGTTCACAACCGTGTCCGGAAGGGAAAAAAGTCCGGCGGGTTTTCTCATGGTCATACTCCCGATGATTGAGGCATCCTGGTACCAGTGGCATATGGTATGCTCATCCAATGTCCCATCTGCCACGGCCAGGGAAAGGGTGTAATCACCTGACAGAATATTGGGCCATACTCCAAATTTAAAGGAGAAAACATACCGTCTATTCTCCATTAGAGGGGTCAACTTTTTCTTCATTAATGCCGTATTATCCCCCAAAATCTCCCTTCCAAGCCGATCTTTGATGATATAGCCGATGATAGGATTCCGGATCGTTTCATGGGCATGCAATACCAGCCCGATTTCGAAGGAAGAGCCTGAATGGGCAACACTGTTATCCCTCCCCCCTGATCGGAATCTTATCGTTTCAATGGTCACCCGCCGATTTCCGGACTCGATAGTACCGCCTGAAATCGGATGGAATCCTTTGAGGGGAGATGCCGGGGCCTCGACCATGTCTTTCGTCTTGGCCATACCGCCATCAGACTCCGTCTCTCCGTCGTACATAAATTGGAGGTATTTATCCACCACTCTTTTGGGCACGCCGTCCATTTGTATCCTTCCCGCTTCGATCCAAATCA
This sequence comes from uncultured Desulfobacteraceae bacterium, assembly GCA_964520425.1. Lineage (GTDB taxonomy): Bacteria > Desulfobacterota > DSM-4660 > Desulfatiglandales > HGW-15 > JAFGFY01. Next base: position 1,681 of record CAZFMX010000009.1, on the reverse strand, counting down.
CTCGATTACAGAGCTCTTTCACCGCTGCCGTATCATGTGACACAAACACAACCGTGCCCGAGGCACAGAATTCTTTTATCCTGGCCATACACTTCTGTCGAAAACGGATATCCCCCACGGAAAGGGCTTCATCTATCAGGAGTATTTCGGGAGACACATGAACGGCTACTGAAAATGCCAGCCGAACGTACATTCCACTCGAATAGGTCTTCACCGGTTGGTCAATGAATCGACCAATATCCGCGAAAGCCTCGATATCGCCGAAACGGGACTCGGTCTCTTTACGGGACAGCCCCATGATGGCCGCGTTCATGAAGACATTTTCTCTCCCTGTAAATTCGGGATTGAACCCGGCCCCTAGTTCAAGCAGGGCCGTGATTCGGCCATTGACTTCCAGGCTACCGCCGGTGGGAACCAAGATCCCATTAATCAATCGGAGCAATGTCGATTTTCCGGAACCGTTAGATCCGATAATACCAACGGTCTCATTTTGCTCTATGTCGAATGAGGCATCCTCAACAGCGCAGAATTCAGAATAGTATTGCCTTCTCCCTCGCCATAGCGACTGCTTCAGTCGATCCAAAGGTCGCTTGTAGGCGTGATAGGATTTGGTTAAATGATGGGCTCGGATGACGTATGGTTGATTCATATAATAATTGGGCGGATCAGTTAGAGAACATCGGCAAATGCCCTTTTCATCTTCATGAAACACATGAATCCGGAAACGCACATAATGACGGAAACACTCAACCAGATCATATAGGGTCCCCAATCCGGCGGAGAACCCCAAAAAAAGACCCTTCGGGAGTAATCCACGAGAACGGCGATGGGGTTGATCCTCCAAAAAACCTGATATTGAGACGGCACCGCGCTGATCGGATAGAATACGCCCGAAGCATAGAAAAGAACCGTCGTTAAGACACCTGAAGTCGTCCTGACGTCGCGGAAAAAGACGCCTACGCCTGCCAAATAATACCCACAGGCCAAGGCAAAGAGGATCATCGGCAACCACACAATGGGTAACAGTAAAGCCGTCAACGGGATATGGCCCAGAATAAGGAAGGTCCCCAGGATGATAATCAACAGACTCAGGAAGGCATCGATCAATGTGCCCAGCAGTTGTACAACGGGCAGTATTTCCAATGGAAACAGGACCTTCTTTACTAAGTTTCTATTCCGTACCACCATATCACTGGACATATTCAGCATTTCCGAGAACATCCTGAAAGTAATCAGTCCCATGAAAAGGACCAGGGCAAAGGATGATTTGCTCTCATCCGCTACCAACCCCCACCTCGCCTGGAATATCACGGAAAAAACGAATGTGTAGACACAAAGCATGAGGAGGGGTTGGATAAAGGCCCACCCCATTCCTACTAGAGAGCCTCTGTAGCGTCCAACAATCTCTCGCCATCCCATCATCCATATAAGACTTCGATATTTCCATAGATGGATCGGAATGAGAAACGGATTGAGGAAACGAGTAACAGGCGAATAATGGTTTGCCATTTGATTCGAAATACACCTTAAATAGATTGACGATAACGAGTTCTTACCCTTAGCCGTAACATGCGGTCTTTGATTCTAGTGTCGTGTCCCAGAAATACCTTCCATCATTTTAGCAGGTTCTATGACACGTTGGGGGCATGGGGGTCTCTTTTCAGATTCACCACCATCTATC
>CAZFMX010000008.1:0-66410 GCA_964520425.1 uncultured Desulfobacteraceae bacterium | reverse complement strand
ATCCCCTTCCAGGGGTTATCTCAAAACCGGGCCCTCTGGGCTCGGTTTTTTATTCCGTCCAGGGTGTTTGATCTGATAAGAGATTGCTTTTTAGTAAACCGAATATAGAAAAATTCGTCTTGTGGGTCAACGGAAAAGTGACCACAACATCTGTGAAATGAAGGTGAACGCTGTTGGGGTTTTAAGTTGACGTGGAGGGTTTTGGAGTGGTAATGGGAGACCATAGCAATAAGTGTCAAAGGGGATGAGTGAGGTATGACAATGTCGAGTTTTGCCGAACTCCTTTCACATCAGTTCGATAAGAATGCTGACAAACCAGCGATCATCTACCACGGTGAAATTCTTACTTTTGGTCAGCTTGAAAACAAGGCACGGAGCATTGGCGCGTTCCTTCAAGACAAGGGATTAGAGAAAGGTGATCGGGTCATTCTCTACACACCGGAAAAACTACCATTTCTCATCATTCATTTGGGAATCATTCTAAGCGGTGGTGTATCCCTCCCGTTAAACTTCCGTTTTACAAAAAATGAAATGCTCTATTTTATCAACGATAGTGGCTCATGCTTCGTTTTTGCTTCCGGCGAACAAGCCTCTATGATTAATCAGATAAAAGACCGCTGTCCAAAGCTGAGAGAAATTATCAGCCCTGCTGAAGCAATCGTGAAGAATGATTCCAAGCAATTCAAAGAGCCGAATCTGGGTGTAGAGGACAATTGTTTCATGCTCTATTCCTCCGGTACAACAGGGAGACCTAAAGGTGTTGTTCACACTCACATGAACCTGGCTTCGAGTCTTCTTGATCTAAAAACATGTTGGAGGTTCGTTCCTGAAGATACCCTGCTTAATGTGCTTCCGCTTTTCCATATCCATGGTCTCTCTTTTGCCACTCATCTATCCCTCATTTCCGGTGCTTCTATGATACTAGAGGAGAAGTTTCATCCAATTAAAACCATGGAAAAAATCAAGGATGCGACAGTTTTCATGGCTGTACCAACCATCTATTACGCATTCCTGAAAAGACATGAATTCAAGAAGAAGTCAAAAGAGTGGAATAAAACAAGGCTTTTTACATGTGGTTCCGCGCCCATTCGAACGGAAGTGTTGCCGGAACTGGAAACGATTCTCAATGAGCAACTCATAAACCGATATGGAATGACCGAGAGTCATGTGATAACCAGTCTTCCATTGAATGGTCCTTTTCCACATGGCTCTGTTGGTTTGCCGCTGGATGGTATAGAGATGAAGCTGGTTGCCAAAGATGGACGAACACTTGCCACCGGGACTACTCGGAAAGACAATCACAAGGCTGTTGGAGAGGTGAAGATAAGAAGCGAAAACCTATTTAGTCATTATTGGAACAATCCGGCGGCGACGGAAAGCGCGTTTGATAAAGAAGGTTTCTTTTCTACCGGGGATCTTGGTTATCTCGACGAGTTCGGCTTTTTGACTTTGGTCGGACGGGAAAAGGATCTTATCATTACTGACGGCTATAATGTATATCCTGCAATAGTTGAAAGGGTGTTGAATAACTTTATACAAGTAAGGGAATCAGCGGTGATTGGCATTCCGGACGAAAGGAGAGGAGAAAAAGTCATCGCCGTCGTAGTACCTGAGAGCCATTTGGATACCCGTGAATTGAAGAAGTACTGTCAAGCAAATTTGGTCAATTATCAAGTACCAGCGCGTTTTGAACTGGTTGACGAACTGCCCCGTAATACAATGGGCAAAATCTTGAAACGAGTACTGAGAGACAAGTTTTCTGAACCAGGCACTCCAGCGACAACCCATCCTGTGTAGCAGGTACTACGGAGGGTGAATTAATTCGGAGATGATCCAAATATTCTATGTTACTAATGCCCATCCAGAAAAGAGATTTTTTGGACAAGGTCAAGGAACGTGAAGATTGTAACCACAGGAATACATTGAAATATTTCGAGGATTACATTCTGAGTGTGACACAGAGATTGTTCAAAAAGGCCGCTTCTGGATGGGCATTAACAAAATTTCACCAGGCCTGGTGATAAAGATCCACTATCTGCGCAACCGTTGGAACAACGGGATTGTTATTCGGACTGCCGGATGCAATGCCGTCATTAGCCATTTTTTCCACTTTTTGATCAAAGGTCGCCAGATCCACACCCACAACATCCCCCAGATGGGGAATCTTCAAATCTTCATTGAATTTTTTAAGACCATCCACTAGAGCACTGCAGGCAACACCGTCTGGATCATTTTCCGATGCGTATCCCATAGTCCTGGCAATTATCGCATAACGCTGAGGAGCACCGGAAATTGAGAATTCCGTGACAGCCGGAAATAAAACCGCGTTGGAGAGACCATGGGGCACATGATAGAGCGCGCCGATAGGCCGGCTCATTCCGTGCACAAGGCACACACTGCTGTTGGGAAAGGCCATACCTCCCTGAAGCGATGCCATCATCATCCCCTCCCGTGCCCTTTGATTATCTGGTTCATTAAAAGCTGTAAGGAGATTTTCGGAAACCAGCCGGATAGCGGAAAGAGCGATTGGGTCCGTCATGGAATTGGCCTTAATAGATACGTACGCCTCGACCGCATGCACTAGGGTGTCGATGCCGACATTAGCCGTCAGATCAGGCGGGCAGCTCATAGTAAGTTGGTAATCAACAAGCGCGCAATCCGGCATGATATTGATATCAAGCATCATCATTTTCACATCTCGTTCGGTATCGCCTATGATCGTCACCTTTGTAACCTCGGCACCAGTCCCGGCCGTGGTGGGGATGGCGATGACAGGCACACCTTTGTTAGGGATTTTATGAAGACCAGCGTATTGGCTGATAGGCATTTCATTGGCTGTCATGATTGAAATGGCCTTTGCGCAATCCAGTGAGCTACCACCGCCAAGACCAACGATGGCTTCACAATCGCCCCCCTGGAATGCCGACAGACCATCAGCAACATTTCGGTCTGTCGGGTCCGGTTCAACATCGCCAAAGAGGGTTACGCTAATTTCCTCCTGTTTTAGGATATCAGTAATACGCCCGGCAAGACCACAATTCACCATATAGGGGTCAGTTACGAGCAGAATACGCTTTGCACCGAATCTTTTGGCTTGAGTGCCTACTTCTTCGCTAGCACCGCCGCCGACGATAATCGTTGAGGGCACATTAAAAATAGATGACATGGTCGGGTTACCTCCTCTTATTACTGTGAAGTTAAAGATTGGTAAGGTACTTAATTAGTGCCCATCCAAAAACGTTCGTTTTTTGATGAACGCTATCAGCATTCAGCTGTCAGCCTAAAAAATTAAAATCAAATACTTGGCTGAACGCTCCATCCAGAATTTGCCTCTTTCTGGCTGGACATTAATCAATACTATTCAAACCGAGTTCAATTAATTTAGCATTGGTGGGTATACCGTCTTCAGACCAACCCCGAAGGGCATAGTATTTATCAAGCATGGCATCGAGTTTATCCTTTGGACAATACCGTCCCTCTGAGGGTCCGTCCGGGATAGGTTCGTTCATAACACGAAAGGGAAGAATGTCATCCTTTCGACTCACCCCTCGTGCTACGTTGATCGATCTTTCAAGGTTGAATATGCGCTCTCCGATTTGTTCCAGACCATCAACGTCAATATCCCAGCCGGTTACAAGGTTGACCAGCTTCGCCATACTGCTGCTGACGGCAGGTGGTTTAAGCATACCTTCGGCGATAAACCGACATATGATCAGAGAGTCCCCGATGGTGGTGAAATAATTACTTTTAACGACATATTCAGCAATACCCTCAAATCCCCGGTCAGGATGCGTATTGGGATATGAGGGCCGAGTGTCGTGATGACTTCCACCACGGGTCGAGATGGAATACCCCAAAGACATTTCGCGAATACCTCGTGCCGAGTGTCCAGCGATTTCCATACCCTTGACAGCATAGAGGTATTTATGGGTATCTTTTCCGAATCGTTCTGAAAGCCGCCATGACCCCAGTGCGAGAAGTTTTCCGATACCCTCTTTTGAGACAACTTTCTTTACCAGATCACCAATAGATTTGCCGTCGGAAAAAAGGATCTTTCTGCCAAGCTCTGCTTCTGTCACAATGCCCTTTTCCATACACTCAGCCACAAATGCTAATGTAGTGCCCAGTGTAATAGTGTCCAATCCCATGAGATCGCATAGATGGTTCCCATTGAATATAGAATTAATATCATTATTATCCAGCATTGAGCCCATGGCGTATAGGGTTTCGTATTCCGGCATTTTAACGGTTTTTCCGGTAAATTCTCCTTCTCCGACTTCGATGGTTTTTCCACAGGCAATAACACAACCTGAACATGCAGTCGATTTTCCTTTGTATTTTTCAATAAAGAAATCACCGGATATATCCTGCCAGTTGTTGAAAGTCTCTCGCGTATTATTTCTGGCGCAGAGAAGTCCTTTGTCATGAATCATATTTGGCAGTGCGGCTGTTCCAAAACGTGTCATTCCGCCTTTGTTCTGTTTTAACTCGCCGAGTTTTTCTTTTAGAAACACTTTGAGATCATTCGGATGGGCAATATGGGTTTTGCTACTGCCCTTAACCACAATAGCTTTCAGGTTTTTGCTTCCCATAACGGTGCCCATACCACCTCTTCCCGCAGCTCCGGACCGTTTACCGCCAAAGATGATATTGGCATATAGAACACCGTTTTCCCCAGCCGGTCCGATCGATGCGGAAACCGATCCCTCACCCATTTCTCTTTGAAGAATATTATTGGTCTCTTCGGTTACCCGTCCCCAGATTGATGAGGCGTCACCAAGCTTTACACCGTCATCTGAAACCGATAAATATACGGGTTCTTTAGCCTTACCCATAACAAGTATGGCCATAAAACCGGTTCTTTTAAGTGCAATGGGAAAATCTCCGCCAAAGTTGGAATCGGCAAACAATCCGGTCAAGGGTGAAATGGCGGCGACGTGCCCCCGACTAGTGCCCCAAACCGGTGTGTCGGTAAGGGGACCCACTGAAAAGATAATGAGGTTTTCGGGATCTAACGGGTTTACTTCCGCCGGGACGGTATCGAAAATGAGCTTTGCTGCAAACCCGTTCCCCCCCAAATACATTCGCGCGAATGTATTGTCATAGGGTTCCTCGGTAATTTCACGTCGGCTAAGATCGACCTTTAAGTATTTACCGCTGTGTCTATTCATATTTGCCTCATTTGTATTACATTCATGAATAAAGTCTTTCAAAATCCATCATCAAAATTCTTCATATACAATGATAGTGAAAGATATTGGGAATCCCTGGGCACCAGCAAGGTGTTAGATGCAAGGCGCTGAGGAGTGCCGACTGAAGCGTATAAACAATACGCCGCAAAGAGAAGCGACCGAAGGCAACACAGCAAATGACATCTTGATGGTGGATCAGGATCTTTTCAAACTAGTCATCTTTATAGTCTAAAATCTTTACATTTATGTCAAGTTCTCTTATAAACTCTATAACGAGTTCAATGCAGATGCTGGTCGAAGATCACATATTTAGTGAGGATACTGTAAAGGGGGATAGCCTTAAATGATTAAACTTTGAAGTTACTTGCAGGGGACAAAGACTAATTTCCTAGATTATATATTCGCGGATCAAATAAAAGATAAGGCACGGACCATTCCCTCAATACGATATCTCAAAGAGAGTTCCACTAAATCCCGCCGTGATCCGAACTTTGAGGGAGAACGCCCCGGGGTGCACCCCGGGGGGGTAAACCCCGGAACTCATGGCAAAATGTATAGCTCGCTTAGAAAGAACGACCGCTTAAACTCTCAAAGTTCAGATCACAGGAAGTTCAGTGGATTTTTTTTGAGATATCGTCTTTCGAGAACAGACCATACCGCATTTGGCGTTTAGGTTAAAAAAATTAGGATATGAAACACTAGGGAAAAAGGATTTCTGTTTATGATCTTTTGAAAATTTGTATTTAACGACAGATCATAAGGTTCATCAAAGTTAAGAAAGAAGAGGTGAATATCATGGGAAACATGTTGAAAGACAGGATCGCGGTCATCACTGGCGCTGGAAACGGTATCGGACGTGCCCACGCCCTAGCGATGGCCCGTCAAGGAGCCAAGATCGTAGTCAACGATATCGGCACATCATATGATGGAATCGGCTCTTCCAGGACACCAGCGGATAAGGTGGTCGAGGAAATCATCCATGCCGGGGGCGAGGCGGTGGCCAACTATGATACGGTGACGACCGAGGAAGGCGCAGCGGTAGTCATCGATACCGCCATAGAACATTTCGGACGTATCGATATCCTGGTCAACAACGCCGGTATTGTACGGGATCCCAGGGATATCGATGAGGTCCACTTTGAGGACTGGGATCTTGTGCTCAAGACCCATCTCTATGGTATGTTTTTCACCTTACGCCGAGCGTGTTCTTATATGAAGAAACAGAAATACGGCAGGATTATCAATACGGCTTCACACACCGGGCTGGGCTGGAGAGGTTTCGCGGATTACAGTGCGGCCAAGGAGGGCATCATCGGTCTCACTCGGACCGTCGCCAGGGACATGGCCGAGTATGGCACCACCGTCAACGCTATCCGCCCGATTGCCGCCTGGCGCGGAACCAAAGAACATATTCCTATAGTGGCCGTCAATCGTCCCGAGGATGTCGCCAGCCTGGTGGTCTACCTTGTCAGTGAACCGGCGGGAAATATCAACGGCCAGATTTTCGAAGTACGTAAAGGACATGTGGGAATTTATGTTGAGCCACCCGCTGTGCGAGATATCGTCCGGAACGAAGCGAGTTGGACATCTGAAGAGCTGGCCAAGATTATACCAAGAACGCTGGCAAAAAACCTGACCGCCACTGTTTTCCCGGAAACCATCATCTGGGACTAAAAGTGGCGAGGTCTTTATATACCGTTAATTCCATCGAAACCAGCGCAGTGTTAAAAGGAAAGAGATTCCGCCCCAAACCGCAATGACCCCCAGCCTCCATCCCTGTGAGGCTAAAGACATTCCATCAAGAATGACTGCATGCAGGGCATAATTGAACTGAGTCAAAGGGAGGGCCTGTATCGGGATCTGCATTATTTGGGGGAAACGTTCCGGGGGAAAAAAGACGCCTGACAGTAAATACATGGGGAGCATAATCAGGTTCATAAGTCCTGAGACGGTTTCCAGTTTCCGCACCCGGCAGGCCACCAGTAATCCAAGTCCAGCGAAGGAAAAAGACCCAAGAAAAGATAGGATGAGGATCGAGAAGATACTTCCCCGAATCGGGACTTTGAACAAAAGAACACCGGCACCCAGAATGACGACGATCTCGGGGATCATAAATATCATTTTTCGCAGAAGATCGTGGTTTCATTTTAAGATTTACCAGGCTGGATTGATGCCTTTGGGTTCCCTCTATGGGACCTATTCGTCATAGATCTATCTTAAGCGAAACAACTGCTAGAGACGCCCTCTTGAAGAAGTCTTAAAAAAGGTCAACCCAGGAGAGATGTAAAAACAGATTGTCAGAGTATGGCTCATGTGAAATGGGAATGCAAGTATCATATCTCCGCTCATAATTTCTCCCTCATTTATGATTTATATGTTATGTAGTGTCCATCCATAAACGGCCTTTTTGGACAATCTCTGCGTCACGCTTCAGATTGTAATCCTCGAAATACTTAAGTGTACTCCTATGGTTACAACCTTCGCGTTCCTTGACCTTGGCCAAAATTCCTCGTTTCTGGATGAATACTATGCAAGGAAAGCGGGAAATGAACCGGGATGGGTTATTAGAGGTCAATTCATAGGACAAGCAGATAATGAAGCTCCTCGGAGAGGGATCGAGGGACAAAGGCTTTTCTGAAGTGACTGGTGGGGGGACGCCGTCTTTTCACGATTTATCTGTGGGGGAAGCCCTGGATCACGCTCCGAAGGAGCGGGAGAACAGCGGAGGGGGCAAGTTTCCCTTGCAGATAAGTCGTAGAAAAGACCAGTCGGGGAGCCTCGGAACGAAAGAATTGCCTTTGTCCCATGAGCAATACTACCTTGCGATGTAGCCCTTTTTTTCTCAGGGCATTTTCATGGACTAAATGCAAATGAGGTAACGCTATGCACGGATGGATGGGCAAGATACTCAATGTGGACCTGAACACATTGGAGATAAACGAGTTCCCGACAGAGAGGTACAGTGAAGAATACCTGGGCGGTCGCGGCATTGCCTTAAAACTTTACTGGGAACAAGTGAAACCGGAAACCGGGGCATTTGACCCTGAAAACACCCTGATCTTCATGACAGGGCCGCTCGTAACCACAGGTGCCCAAGGGGCGACACGAATGGCCGTAGTCGGCAAATCTCCCATGACTTATCCGGAGCAATACTGTTACGGGAATATGGGGGGCTTCTTTCCTTCTGAGTTAAAAAAAGCTGGATACGACGGTATTGTCTTTACAGGTCGGGCGAAAAGACCTGTTTACCTGTGGATTCAGGACGATAGCATCGAGCTTCGCAATGCCTCATCCTTGTGGAGTAAAGGGGCATATCGTGTGGGAGAGATATTGAATCAGAAACACGGTAAAGGAGCGCGTTTCCTCACCACCGGTGTGGCCGGTGAAAAACTTGTAAGGTCGGCTATCATATTTGGATCCCACCAGTCTACTTCAACCGGTGGATTCGGGTCGGTCATGGCTTCCAAGTATCTCAAGGCAATCGTCGTCAAGGGAACGGGCAAGCCTTCCGTAACAGATCCCGATCAGCTCAAAAAACTCAACCACTATACAATAGAGATGAGCAAGCGGCTTGATATGAGTATTCCTCCGGAGGTAACAATGAGTGGTCATGGCCATCTGCTTGAGGCCATCGGAAAAGACAACTGCTATCAGTGCGGTCTGGACTGCAACAGAAACAGGTATCGTTATGGTAAGAGATCGGACTTTGAGGGAGTTCGGCGATGTCAGGCCATGGAATACTATCTTCCGTGGAAGTATGGTCAGGAGGATGAGCCTGTTGAGACCTTCTTTGACGCACCGACCCTTGCCAATGACTACTCCATATGCACATTTGAACTTCGGAACATGTTGAATTGGCTCTATACATGCGCTCAAAACCAGGCCCTTACCGAAGAGGAGACCGGTCTGCCTTTAGCCAGGATGGGCACAAGGGAGTTTTTGGAAATCCTCCTCCATTCCATAGCGTACCGCAAAGGCTTTGGCGATATCTTGGCTGAAGGATTATTCAGGGCTGTTGATAAAGTCCCGGAAAAGGCACGGACGCTGCTTGATCCCTCGGTTCAACCCGTGGGAGAGGTTGACGCGAACCTGCCTCGGCTTTCTGTTGTCCATGCCCTTCTTGATCCCATGGAGCCCAGGATGAGTCGGCCCATTGCCCATGCCGGTTTTGCCAGGGCCGCTTTGATGTTCAATATGATGAGTCCGGGAAGTAATCCCATTACCTTGGAAGTGTTTCAGGCGATTGCCAAAGCCTTCTGGGGCAGCGTTGCGTCTGCTGATAGTTCAAGCTATGAGGGTAAGGCCCTGGCTGCCGTTAAAATTCAGGATAGGGTCTTATTGGAGGACTGCCTTGGTCTTTGCGATTTAGGGTGGCCTCTAGCTTATTCCTTTAGTAAACCGGGTGGGGTGGGAGATCCTGATCTGGAGGCTAAAATATTCACAGCGGTTACTGGTCTGGATTCTGGTTTTATAGACGCTTGTGTGAAGCGGGTCGTCCTCTTACAGAGGGCTGTTCAACTCAGGGAGGGAAGAAAAGTGCCTGAAGCAGATTTTCCTGCGGAGATCAATTTCAAGGAACCGTTAAAACCCATGGGCCTTATGATGGTGCCTGGTCCTGATGATGATTCAAAAAGTCCGGTCGGAAACGTCCTCGATCGAGATAAATTCACCCATATGCTCAGAGAATACTATCGTCTTCGAGGATGGAACGAGAAGACAGGACTGCCCCTGAAGGAGACCCTGGAAGAATTGAACCTGAAATTCTGAGATCAAGAAACAACGAAACAGGAGGTAGCAGAATGACACGGGTTGTCGTTAAGTACACCTGCCCCTATTGCGAAGAGCAATTCCAAGAACTCAATGCGTTGAAGACACACATTGAAGAAACACATCCGCCCAAACCAGTCCTGCCGGTGTGGGGGAGGGAAGTCTATCCGCCCCCAAAAGGAACGGCCTTTATTGATTCCGACGTCATGAAATGTGTGGGTTGCGGGCTCTGTGCGGAGGCATGTTCCATGAAACATTTTGGGGTTATCAATAAAGATTTTGCCAGGATATATGTCCGAAAATTCCTTTTGCCTTTGCCAAAGGCGATAATCGTAACATGCTGTCAGTGTCAGGATGAAGAAAGACCCTGCGAAGCGGCCTGTCCTGTCGATCCACCGGCGATCTCTTTTGATAAAGACACACTTCATATGGTGGTTAACGAAGAGACCTGCACGGGTTGCGCGTTATGCAAAGAAGCCTGCGCGACTGAGGCTATCCGGTTTAATTCAGATGTTTCGGACGCCCCTTTGGTATGTGATCTCTGTGATACGGATAACAGCGGAAAACGAGAGCCCCAATGTGTCCAAATATGTCCCACAACCGCCCTCTACTTTCAAAACCAGAATGAAAGGGGACGTCCCTTGCGAGATATGTCCAGGAGAAGCTCTGATGAAAAGGCTTGGATGGTCTCTAAAAGGCTCTACCCTTTGACACGGGAGAGCATTGCCTATCCCTCATGGAGTTCTGAGACAATGGGGAAAGGATCTAAAAATGGCTGAGATAAGGTATAACCTGCTGGAAGTCGATCTGACGGCTAAGACCAGCCGTGTGATCGACGTTACGGATAATATCCTTTCTTTTCTTGGAGGAAGCGGTCTCGGCAGCAAACTGATCTGGGACTTGGTTCCCGGGGGAGTGAATCCCCTGAGTCCGGATAATATCCTGCATATCGGTGTGGGACCGATAACAGGACTTATGGGTACCAAGGTCAGCTGCTCCTTTCTGTCACCCCTAACAGGTTGGGCAGGAGAAGCCACGGTATCGGGTTATATAGGGGATGAGATTGTTAGGGCCCATTATAATGCCGGCATTCTGATAAGGGGCAGGGCTGAAAGTCCTGTTTACCTTTTTGTATATAATGACCAGGTAGAGGTGAGAGACGCGTCTTTTCTATGGGGAAAATATCTGGTGAAGACTGAATACACGATTCGGGACCGGTTATACCGGGAGACAGGAATGGAATTCGCTGCCCTTTGTATAGGCCCGGGAGGGGAGAATCTTGTCCGCTACGCCAATGCCGCGACGGAAAATGTGCACAGCGCATCCAAAAGCGGTGTAGGGGCTGTGTTCGGGTCTAAGAATCTCAAGGCAGTGGCCGTCAAGGGGACACGGACACCTTTGTACGCGGATCATGGGAAGGTGTGGGAGCTCAGGAAGACCTATGCCATGCATCCGGTCACCGCGTCACAGAAAAACCAGGAATGGGGTCGCTACGGCGCGAGTGACGGCATGAGGGCGCTCCTTAATTACGGGGGAGACCCGATTAAGAATGCCCATTCCTCATGGGACCCTGTGGCGGACAAAAGCGACCATATATCCCATGAGTTGAGCTATAGGGTATGGGCGGACGGATGCCCCGGATGCGCGACTCCCTGCTTTATGCCTTTTTTCAAGAACACACCATACGGCGCTTTTGGCGGTGAACTGAGACACGGCAACACATCGGGTCTTTGCGGTAACGCCATGATGGGTTACGATGAAGTAGAAGAGATAAACACCCTGATTGAAGAGTTGGGGGTTGACGCGGAAGATATTCAGGGACATATCGCATGGGCCATGGACTTGTATGAACATGGAATCATAACAAAAGAGGACCTGGGCGGAATTGACCTTAAGTGGGGCGACCGGGACGCGACCATAGAGCTGGTCAAGAAGATCGTTTACAAAGAAGATCGCGCGCCTGCTGCCATGGCCGAAGGATACTGGTACGCGATTGATGTGTTTGGAAAGGAATCCGCTTGGTATGCATGGTGTTCTCCCGCCAATGCATCCATTCCCAGATATGATGTCAGAAACAGGGAACATGGAATGCCGCTTCCCTACGGCACAAGGCACTTCGATGGAATGGGTCTGTTTGATTCAGCGACTATCTGTCTCTTCTCATCATTCCCCTTTTACGCGATATGGGGCCCGCCGAATGAAGTGATTCGAAAATTTGTCAATACCGCCGCGGGATGGGAACTCTCACCCGGTGAATTAGACGATATCAGTCGACGAATCGATTTACTAGGCAGGTGTGTCAGCCTAAGGGAAGGGTATCACCCAAATAAGGACTCGAACCTTCCTGAAAGGGCCTTTGATGAGCCTGTAACCAACAAATATGGCAAGACATGGGTCTGGAAAAGGGAAGAGTGGGAGGATGAGAAAAGAGACTATTTCGTTAAGGCGTTGAACCTCTCTGAAAAGGGCCTGCCGCTGAGGGCGGAACTTGAACACCTCGGACTTGAGTTCGTGATCCCGGATCTTGAATCTCTTGATGCGCTGGGATGAAAATCAATCTCAACACCAGGCAGTAAAGCAGAGAGTCTCTTAACAAATCTATTTAGTGTCCACCCGGAAACAAAATAACACGAGGAGCTCGTTTTCAATTCAGAAGTGGATGATTTTTTACAAGTTCAAGGAAATCAAGGGATTGTGCGGAGGCATGCATGTGGCACGTCGCACAAGCAATCCCTCGGATTGACGTAGAAATTGTGAAAAAGGGCCATTTCTGGATGGAAACTATTTAAGGAGGAGAAAATGGATCTGAAATTGAACGGAAAAGTAGCACTCGTTACTGGAGCGGGAAGTCAGATAGGCTATGGAAAGGCCATCGCTCTCACTCTTGCTGAGGAGGGGTGTGATCTTATCCTGTGTGATATTGATCTTGAAGGGACAAATCAGACCGGTGATGAAGTCAAGGCCTTGGGGAGAAAGGTGATCACCATGAAGGTTGACGTTAGGGACCGGACCCAAGTGGATGAAATGGTAAAAAAGGGAATTGATGAATTCAATAGGATAGACATCCTGGTCAATAACGCGGGTGCCAGCAGTAAGATGATACCGTTTATGAAGATGACAAAAGAGGATTGGGATTACGATATCGGCGTCAATCTTTACGGACAGATGAACGTGGTCCATGCTGTTCTCCCGTATATGATATCACGCAAGCAGGGCCGTATTATCAATACCTCCGGAGGGCAGGGGATACCGACCCTATCAACCTACGGCGCAGCGAAAGCAGGAGTGGTGATGTTTACCAGGGCACTGGCCAAGGAGGTGCAAGGAAGTGGGATCATTGTTACGGTCTATTCTCCAGGTCTCGGTGCTACTGGGCTTACGACTGACGACCCTCGAATGGACAGCATCGCGCCGACCCTACCGCTTGGGAGGCTTTGTACACCTCAGGATGTGGCGCCGATAGTCGCTTTTCTGGCTTCGGAGGTGAGTAGTTATATGGCGGCATCCATGGTTGGGGCTCATTAGTATTTTCAGTAGAATTCCCCCAACCCATGCCCCATGTGTCATAGAATCTGTTAGGGATAATGGTTCATCCGGTTTATGAGTGTGGATTATTAAGAGATCTTCCAGCAAACGAAGAGAATGGTGATGAGGTCTTTTCGAGGTGACTGTCGGGAGGCCTACGTTATTTCAAACAGATACGGAATGGGGGACCCCCTGGCTTTCCGCTTCGAAGAAGCGGGAAGAACAGCGGAGGGGGGAGGCATCACCCGTCCGTAACTGTTTGAAATGACCAGGCCGGGAGACTCGGAATCCAAGAAAAGATTTCATCACCATTCTCTTGCTTCGCAATAGAACTATAGCCTCATATTATTAAGCACTTGGGATGAGCAGAGTTGATTTGTTTAATAAAAGGAGACAGCCATGATAATCAGTACAGATATTTTGGTGATCGGTGCCGGCGGTGCCGGGGCCAGGGCAGCCATTGAGGCTGCGACTAAGGAGCCCGGAATGAAGATCACCATCCTCAACCAGGGCCCGATAGGAAAGAGTGGACTTACTGCCATGGCCAATGGAGGGATGCAATGGGTGGAACACCCGAATGACAGCCCGGACTTCCTTTTCGAGGATATCCTCCGCTTTGGCTGTTATCTGAATGATCAGAACCTTGTTGAGGCCTTGACACAGGAAGGTCCCCAAAGGGCACAGGAGCTCATAGATTGGGGGGCGCAAATGATTCCTTTTAGTAGGGAATCCAGAGGGGGGCCTCCATCGGGACCGGATAAACGACCTTCTTATCCCAGGGGCCATTACATACCAGGTGTCACCTACATGAAGGCATTAAGAAATGAGATGACCCGTCACAACAACATCACCGTGTACGAAGACGTCCTCACGACCAGGTTAATAACATCAGATAATCGGGTCACAGGCGCCTTTGTCCTCAGCATACGCACAGGAGAATATTTCATTATCAGAGCAAAGGCGACTGTCCTTGCATCCGGTGGTCTGGGAGAGATCTATCCCCATTCAACAAACGCACCTTTTGGTATGCATGGTCATGCGACCGGTATGGGTTATGCCATGGCATACCACGCGGGAGCGGAACTGATTGATATGGAGATGGTTCAATTCACGGGTAATCAGCTTTATCCACCATGGCTTCTTGGAAATCCCGAATTGTTGTGCATGATGTGCGGTGGCAAATACATCAATGCCCTTGGTGATGAATTCATTCAGCAACCCCAGCCGAGGGATGTGATCCAAAGATCAGCCTATAAAGAAATAAAGGAAGGCAGAGGTACTGAAAGGGGAGGTGTGTTTATTGATCTTACAAAGTCTCCTCTTTCCAGTGAAGAGATCAAAGAACAACTCAAACACTCTCTTGCCGTCGATATCGCAAAAGAGAGGTGGGAGCTCATTAAAAGGATGAGTTTGAATGATCCTGATCCGAAAAACTGGCGGATTGAATTCACTCCTGGTGGCGCCCATTTCTTTATGGGTGGCGTCAGGATCGATGAGAAATGTCAGACCAATCTGGAAGGACTTTTCGCGGCAGGTGAGGTCTCCGGAGGTGTGCATGGAGCCAATAGGATGGGTGGGAACGCCATGGTAGAGATCATCGTGTTCGGCGCCAGGGCAGGTAGGTATGCCGCTGAATATGTCAAAGGAGTTGAACAAGCAAGGTTCGAAGATCCCTCTAGAAGGGAGTACGAGAGGTTGTGTTCATTTTTCAGGGATGAAGGAATCGCTCCTAAAGTCATCATGGACCGGATTGCCACCTTAATGTCGGAATATGTGGGTGTGGCAAGGAGAGAGACGGATCTTAAAAAGGCCTTATCAGAGTTGGAATCTCTGAGGGCTTATGATCTCCCCAAGATGCGCGCGCCCACCGGTCAGTGTTTTAATCTGGGCTGGATTGAAGCCATTCAAGCGCCCTGCATGCTGGAGGTGGCGCAGATGATTATCGTGTCGGCCCTTCACAGAACTGAAAGCAGGGGGGCCCACTTTCGAGAGGATTTTCCAGAGACAAAATCTGAATGGCTGAAACATACACGTGTCATAAAGAAATCCGATCAAATGGAGATGGGGACCACACCCGTTGTAATCACAAAATGTGATCCGGAGGGAAGAATATGACGAACCAACCGGTTTCCTTAAAGATCTTCAGATATAATCCCGTCTTGGATTTAATGCCTACGTACAAGACCTATGAGGTCCCTTATCATGAAGGATTACTCCTCTTGACTGCCATCAAATACGTGCGGGACCATATCGATGATACGCTTGCCTTTCGGGATTATTGCTGTGGCTGTTCCTGGTGCATGTCCTGTACCATGATGGTGGATGGTGAAGGTATGCGGACCTGTTCAAGGGTCCTTCATCCAGGAGAAGAGATCCTTGTGGAACCCATGAGGGGCTATCCTGTTATCAAGGATCTCGCTGTGGATTTTGGAATAAATATCACAACCACCGAAGGCGTATTCAAAAAGATGGAAGGAACGGTATTGAGGAGAGTGAAAGAAAAACCGGCTTAGCCAATATCCATTTGACAGATTAACCCGTGTGACTCTCCATGTGAGGACTACTTTGTGTTCTCGTCTTTGATGTAGCGGCCGCCGGGCACTGTCGTAAAATGGAATATGGGTCGGTGGACCCGTTTCAGCACCAATGGGCAGTGCTTCATACCGGCAGGCACGAACAACAAGGCGCTTTTAGTGATGACGTGTTTTTCGTCCTCAAGCCACATTTCTACTTCCCCGCCCAGATCATATGGATTTTCAGGGTCGTTTCCGAAGAAACCGATGATTTCATCCGCGTTATGAACATGCGGCTTGTCTTCAAGAGTATCGGCGGCTTTCAGAAACCATGCGGTATTCATATGGAATGCGCCTTCAACGACATCTTCATCCATCCATAGAATACGGGTGGCATATTTGGCATAGTCCGCGGCGATCTTCTTCTTTTCTTCAGGTTCTTTCAGATCGGTTACGATGTATTTCCCATACTTTGAATCAGACATTTATTATGACCTCCACTGTTCAGTGTATTTAATGATTCATCATTCTCTTCCCTGACTCCCTCCTTGCTTCCAAACCCCGGTTTTTTCAATACCAAAATCGGGACGCGAACCGTCATCGGCCGGGATCGTGAAGAGATAGTTAGGACCGGCATCTACGGCGGATTCTTTCGGCTTTGGCAATTGCGGTACCCAGTCATAGGGGACACGATACGCCCGATAGACCAGGTTTCGAGTGAAAGGAATATCGGAATCCCACATGTAAGGATTCATATATTCCCAGACTATCTCATAATCCGTGGTCACCTCGATAATGCGTCCCTGGGCGCCTTCCGTTATCAATGTATTGCCGTTGGGTAGACGCTGAGCGGAAGAGACATTGACGCTATAGAGCTTATGACCAAAACCTTGACCGGGATTTTTTGAGGCATTGGGGGAATATTCCCAGACGATTTCTTTTGTGACCGGATCGAATTCGACGACCCGGGAATAGTCACGGCGCATAACCATCTGACCATCCGGAGCAAAATCGGTAGGAGGACCGTAGCCGGAACTACCGCCATTGTCGAAAACCATGATATTTCCAGCACCGGGCAATCCCTTTGGTATCATGTGAGTATGGTGGCATCCGATCATCCATCCCAGCTTCTGATCATCAACATTCCGATAATATGGACCGGCACGCCACACGATTTTACCGTTTTTATGGTCAACGATTGCCAGAAGCCCTGCTTGACGACTGTCCAGGATAATATTGTCCGGGTGGAAGCGCTGATCTCCCTGATCATACCATTTATTGGGGCCAAGATAGGAAGCGCAATTTTGGTGAAACCAGTCGAATCCGTCTCCTTCACTCCTGGGTTCATTGCTATAGCTCTGCATGGCCTTAAGCGCCGCTTCATCAAAGCCCATCTCATCCAGATGCTCCGAAGCTTTCCAAGTCCATATTACCTTTCCCGTGGTGATGTCCACCTCGTATACGACATCGTCAAGGAGCGGTACATTCTTATTGATTCTCTCATTCCGTACATTGTAATGAGCTAGGGCCAGAACGGTGCCTTTGGATATATCCACTGGCGTCGCATCTGGAATGTAGTAACCGACAGGATTTCCCTTTATCTGCAGATCATGATGCTGTCGGGAGAGGTACATCAATCCTTCCCCTTCATTCGCCTTTCCCTGGTGCCATTGATTGAACTTCCAGAGTACGTGGTCATTGAAATCCCTTATTTGAATTTCAATGGCATCCTGTCGCCCATGCTTCCAGGCAGCAGTGGAAGCCAGAAGGTATCCGCCCGGAAATACCTTGTTTGGGTGATGAAGCTTTCCTTTCCAGAGATGAACCAAGTTTCCGTTCATATCGATAAGTCGGCCTTCCTCTGACGAAAGGATGGTAAATCCGTTCCAGCATTTGTCCGGTTTATAGATAGTCGTTCCAAGGGGATAAACACTCGTTTCCGCCCGGATGATCACTGGAATCAATATCAATAAAACCAGAGTAATGAATCCTGCCGAACGTTTCATCGCATGGTCTCCTTATTTCATGGGTTTCAGTTTTTTGAACAGAGACTATAGGTCTTATCTGCCATTGTCACATGAAACCGATGATTATTGAGTTGATAAGAACTTGGTTTGTAGTTTGTGACTATAGGTGAGGTTTCATTTGTATGTCAAGCGAAACGCGATGACAGAGTTTAGTGTACGGATTTTGTGAGGCGAAGAAATAAAGCCTGTGGAATGTCCTCAACAAACTCACAATATTGCGAAAGTTCAAGATTCTTGGATTGCAATACGGCGGATGTTTCAGGCATAGTCCTTCTCTCCGAAGTAGAGAATGGATACACTTGTCATGAAGACTGTAAATAATGCTGAAAGCCAAAGCGCAGATATGGCTCATCCAAGCCCATGATTGCTCACTTGTTATTTAGAAGGCCGTAGGCCAAAATCCACCATCAAACACAAATTGATGATGGATCAGGACAGGTGGATATGGTTGACAAGTATGCCCATAACGTGTAAAAGACAAAACTCTACTTGTTGACTTATTGATCCACTCTTGTCCGCGAACGATGCTGAAAAGGAGAGAAAAGCATGATTTTGATCGGCGAAAAGATCAATGGCTCGATTCCGGCTGTTAAAAAGGCGATTGAAGAAAAAGATGGAAAGAAAATCCAGCAGTTAGCTAAAGAACAGGCAGAAGCGGGAGCCTCTTACATTGACTGCTGTGCTTCGGTGGAAGAAGTAGTTGAGGTCGAAACGCTCAAGTGGATGATTGAGTTGATTCAGGAGGCTACGGACGTTCCGATATGTATAGATAGCCCGAGCCCTCAAGTATGCGTGGATTGCTTGAAGTTCTGCGATAGACCGGGCCTATTGAACTCTGTTTCCATGGAAGGCAAAAAAATCGATGTGGTCTTCCCAGCGATCGCGGATACCGAGTGGGCTTGCGTGGCACTCCTTTGCGACGACAGAGGAATCCCCGATAAAGAAAGGCGTATAGAAGTTTTCAAAGAGATTATGAAGAGAGTCGTAGAATTCAAGATTGATCCTTCCAGACTTTTCATCGATCCGCTGGTCGTGACGCGCTCAACCGACGGCAAAGCATTGTCGAATTTTGTGGAGGTGACGAAGTCGATTAAGGAAATGTACCCCACAATTCATATCACCAGCGGATTGAGCAATATATCATTTGGTCTGCCAGCTAGAAAATACATCAATCAGTCATTTCTCATCTTGGCAATGAATGCAGGCATGGATAGTGCGATAGTGGATCCCACCAAAAAGGATATGCTGGGTATTCTTTATGCTACAGACGCATTGCTGGAGAATGATGAGTTTTGTCTGGATTACATCCAAGCGTACAAAAGCGGACTTTTCGGCGTCAAAAAATAAGGAATTGAAAGAAAGGAGAACTGTCAATGTCAAAGCTAGAGGAGGTTTCCAAGGCGGTAGAAAAAGGAAAACTGAAAGAGATAGAAGCCATTGTAGACGAAGCAATAAAGGATGGAATTAAGGCTACCGAGATCCTAGACGCAATGATCGATGCAATGGGCGTAGTGGGTGAACAGTTCAGAGTATCTGAAATTTTCGTTCCCGAAATGCTGATGTCGGCCCACACGATGAAAAAGGCCGTGGCGGTCATACAGCCTTTGCTGGTTGAAGGCGCCACGACTTCACTGGGCACATGCGTTATCGGCACAATCACTGGAGATTTGCATGATATCGGCAAGAATCTGGTCGCGCTGATGATCGAGTCCGCCGGTTTCAACGTTGTGGATTTGGGAGTGGATGTTCCAGCAGAGAAATTCATCGAGGCAATCAACACCCATGATGACTGCAATCTAGTCGCTTTATCCTGTCTATTGACAACGACAATGCCCGCGTTATCGAAGTCCGTAGAAGGCATCATTGAAGCCGGGCTGAAGGAAAAAGTAAAAATAATCGTCGGCGGAGCCCCGATTACTGCTGATTATGCGAAACAGATTGGAGCCGATGGAACGGCCGAGGATGCCGCTTCAGCAGCCGAGTTGGCCAAGACAATCGTGGCCTGATCGAGTTTGAACTGCACAGCGGAGATCTGAAGCAGGATTGAAATTCAGACGCCGCTTCAACTAGAGGGTCCATAAAGAAGGACCCTTTCAGGGAATCACAAGAAACAGAGAGCCCCCGTGGCGGACGTAGGGGCTCTTTTACGGCTGACGTTTTTACTATACACTACTTCAGTTGGCAAGCATCATTTGCATCCTAGCCAAAGGATTATTACCAGGCTGGATTCTCTTGTCCAGCTTTGTGACGACCTTCTAACCCTTCATTGTAGATGATGCGCTTTTTGAAAAACCATTGGCCGTCAATCTTTACCAGCTCATCTTCATAGTGTCCAAATAATCCCAATACCATAGTACGACGATCGGCAGTGTTGTTTGTCGCTTGGAACCAATAAGTTACAGCCTTGGCTCCATTTCCTTCCACCTTGATGACTTGGTTTGTGATAAAATGACGGGAAGCCGCAGGCCATTTGCCTTCTTCAGCGGTTTTGGTAGGATCATAAATCCCCGAAGACAAAAAATCATGGATCGCTTTGCGCCCTTTGATTTCGCCTCGCGCCCAAATAATCACACCATCCTCTGAAAAAGTGGAGGCATAGGCTTCAGCATCTCGAAAATCCAATGCAAACAGGTAGCGGCCTTGCAAATTGACGATGGCAGCGCGGTCTTCAGCGTAGCTATCGGCCAATGCTGAATTGATGGTAAAAAAGGTGGTTAAGATTGAACATACCAGAATAGTCAAGCTGTTTTTCATTTTACTCTCCTTATTTAGATTGTATAGCAATGGAAATAATCGATTGGGTTGAATTGAGAAGAAGGTTTTTCATTATGAAGAGTTATGTCTCGTATGTCAAGAGAATATGATAGGAGGATAATGAGGGTGGATTTCGTGAGACGATGATAGAAGGCTCGTGCAATGGAGGAGTGAAAATGTGTAAGGGACTTAGCTCCTATTCCCTCAAAAGGAGAATAGGGTGGCAATCTAGGTGGAAATAGTCCGTCAGCCTGTCTCAGATCTTCAGTAAACAGGGCATAGTCGGATGTACTTGAAGAGTCTTTGAGTAATTTGATAAAATAATAAGTCTTCTGCGAATCTTGATTAAGGACCAGGGGGTAGAAACAGAAGATCCCTGCGGCCCGTCTTTGGCAGCCCGTCGCCCATTGTATGCTATTGTGGCCTGTCCTGCCATAGGCCATGGGCCATGTCGAATGGAGCTTGTCGAAGCGGAGGAAAGGTAGCCTGTCTATTCTCCACAGTAGACTACTGCAGAGGAGGGACTCCGAAGGATGGACAAGCTGCAGGGATCTTCAGTTTCGATCGAGTCTGATGAAAATGTCAAATCAAGCACTTATGTCTACGAAAAACCGTTCTTAGATTCTTATTAAAGAGTAATGCTCAAGAATAGTGATAAAAAAGGGTAAATGATATGAATAGCATCGCAAGATTTTCATTCAGAAGAAAGAGGGTTCTTTCTTTAGCCTTCTGTTGTGCCCTCTGTGTTCTTTGTTGCCTGAAGCATTCCTATGTACGAGGAGAGGAGGTAAAAAGGATTCTTCTGCTTTGTTCATACCATAAGGGCGATCCATGGGGCGATCGGATCGTTCAAGGTGTTTATTCGGTTTTTAAGGAAAGGGGAGTGGAAATCCATGTGGAATATCTGGATACCATACGACATAACGAGGAGGAATGCTTAGCACATTTCAGGTCTCTATTGAAAGCCAAGTTCGACCATCTTCCTTTTCATCTGATCATTTCCACTGATGATAGTGCTCTTGATTTCGTTCTGGAACATCGAGAAGATTTTTCCCCAAATATCCCTATCGTCTTCTGCGGGGTTAATGACTTCCAATATAAGCGCATTGCAGGGCATAGAAACATCACGGGTGTTAATGAGGCTATGGATCTTGAAGGGACAATCAGGATTGCACTAAAGCTTCATCCTGAGGCCCAAAATCTAATTGCTGTCGTGGGAGACTATCAACCTCAGTTGCGTAAAATACTTGAGCGATTTAGGAGAGTCGCCCCTAGCTTCTCGAATCGGATCAAGATCCAGGAGATCATGAATCTCGATATGGCAAAAGCCCCTTCAGTGCTTCAAGCCGTCTCTCCTGATAGTATTATTTTGTATCTTGCTGGTCCAACAATGAGCGGCGAAAAAGAAGATATGAGAAGGAGCCATTTCCAATTTATATCGGAACATTCTGCTGCCCCGGTTTATTGCCTGTGGGAATTTGCCCTGGGTACGGGAGTTGTAGGAGGGAAAATGGTGAGTGGATTCCATCAAGGTGAAGCGGCGGCCCAAATCGCCCGTCGCATCCTCCAGGGAGAACCGGTCTCAAGCATTCCGGTTCTCCTCAATAGTCCTAATATACCCATGTTCGATTGGAACGCTTTAAACCGCTTTGGTATCCGAGAGAAAGATCTGCCTTCCGGAAGCCAGGTACTTTTCAGGCCATTTTCTGTATATGATCACTATCGAATATGGTTCTGGATCATCCCGAGTTTCATCGTTATTGAGAGCTGGCTCCTTTTCACCTTACTCATCAGCAGAAGACGGCGTGCCGAAGCGACGAGAGCCCTGATTGAGGGGGAGGAGAAATACAAGGATCTTTTCGAAGAAGCACCGGTTGGTTATATGGAATACGACACTGAGGGACTAATAACAAGGGTAAATCGAAGAGAGTTGGAAATGTTTGGCTATACCGAAGAAGAAATGGTGAGTAAACCGGTGTGGTATTTTGATAGGGAAAAGGAAGAAGCGGAGAAATTGACCAAGGCGAAACTTGTGGGTGATGGAGAACCCAGCAAGAATCTGAAGCGAACTTACAAAAGGAAGGATGGGACAACGATTCCGATCCTCATTGAAGATGTAGTCTTGAGAGACAGGACCAACCATATTGTGGGGATTCGCTCAATAATCCAGGATATCACAGATCTTGAGCGAGCAGAGGAGGGGCAGAAGAAGCTTCAGGCACAACTATCCAATGCTGTAGAAATGCTCCATCTCGGCCCTTGGGAATATGATGTGGAAAATGACCTCTTCACGTTCAACGATCATTTCTACAAGGTCTTTCGCACCACAGTGGAGCAAATCGGTGGGTACACAATGTCATCTTCTGAGTACGCTCAGCGTCTCCTCCATCCCGATGATAGAGGTCTTGTTGCCGAAGAAACTCGAAAAGCATTAGAAACAAAAGATCCCAACTACAACCGGCAACTGGAACATCGCATACTTTATCCCGATGGGATAGTCGGGTATATCAGCGTCCGAATTTTCATCATCAAGGATACCAGCGGCCAGACAATCAGAACCTATGGAGTGAATCAGAACATCACCGAACGCAAGGAAGTAGAGAATAGGTTGCGTGAAAGTGAAGAGAAGCTCGCAAGATCTAAGAAGATGGAGTCCCTTGGGCTTTTGGCTGGTGGTGTTGCTCATGATTTGAATAATGTTTTGGCAGGGATTGTCAGCTATCCGGAGTTGCTTCTTTTAGATTTACCTGAAGGCAGTAAACTTAAAAAACCTATAGAGATGATACAGGATTCAGGGGACAGGGCGGTCGCTCTCGTCCAGGATCTTTTGACTGTAGCACGAGGTGTGGCTTCAACAAAAGAAACCATAAACTTGAATGATATCATAAATGAATATCTGATTTCTCCTGAGTTTGGAAGACTTAAGCAGTTTCATCCTAGCATAAAAGTGAAGACCGATCTTGATAAGGACTTACTGAATATGAGCGGATCTCCCGTTCATATCAGAAAGGTTATCATGAACTTAGTTTCAAATGCCTCGGAAGCCGTTGAAGGCAGCGGCAACGTGACTATATCAACCATGAACCGTTATTTAGATAGGCCTGTAAGTGGTTACGAAGATGTAAGCAAAGGTGAATATGTTATCTTTACTGTATCAGACGATGGTTCGGGAATCTTGCCAGACGATCTTGAAAGGATATTTGAACCCTTTTTCAGCAAAAAGGTTATGGGAAGAAGTGGCACGGGTTTAGGACTGGCTGTTGTATGGAATATAGTGCAGGATCATGGAGGCTACATAGATGTGTCAAGTAACAAAAATGGCACCACCTTTGAGTTATACTTTCCCATATCAAGAGATGAACTGACTGAAAAGGATCCATCCATATCCATGGAAGACTATAGAGGACAAGGAGAGATGATACTCATTGTCGATGATGTGGAAAGCCAGAGAGAGATAACCCGTAGAATGTTGGACGCATTAGGCTATAGATCATATGCCGTTTCCAGTGGAGAGGAGGCAGTGGAATATCTAAAGGAGCATAGAGTGGATTTAATCCTGCTTGATATGATTATGGCGCCGGGCATAAACGGTCGTGAAACATACGAACGGATTATAAAGATTCATCCTAACCAAAAGGCTATCATAGTCAGTGGATTGGCCGAAACAGATGAAGTAAAAAAAACCCAAAGACTAGGTGCAGGCAAATATGTGAAGAAGCCGCTTAGACTACAAGAGATTGGGTTGGCGATCAAAGAAGAACTGGTGAAACCTTAGACCGTCATCTGAGGCGCGTTTTCAGTCTACTGATGGGCCATTGGATCCTTGCGCGTAAGCAAAGGGATTGACAGGATGGTTATTCATCGACTAAGTTAAAAAGTTGACATCACTCATAGAAGGCAGGTCAACAATCAGTGGGGCCTGAATGATGAGTACATTAAAAGATACACGGGGTGGATGCTTATAGCGAGACCGCTATGGACGCCGTGAAAACGCTAATAAATGAAAAAGGGGGGTAAACGATGGAAATCTCAGCGACAGCCAGAGAGAAGAGACAGGCGCGATACGCGGAATGGTTAAAAGGCGAAGGGATCGAGTTTAAGAGCCCCGAGACTGAAGCTAAGTACAAAGGGAGTATACAACGGTTTATCGATGCCGTTGAGCTGGAAAAGACGCCGGACAGGGTTCCTCTGTTTCCGTTGGGGACCTTCATGCAGACCGATCTTTATGACGTCACTCCCAAAGAGGCGATGTACGACTATCCGAAAATGCTGGACGCTCAGAAGCGGTTCATTCTGGACTACGACCCGGATTTTTACGGCTCACCGGCTTTCATAGGGTCGGGAAAGGTCCTGGATACGCTGGGTTTTAACATGTACAGATGGCCGGGCGGCGGCGGTTTACCCGACCACTACGGTTACCAGTGCGTGGAGGCCGAGTATATGTCCCCGGATGATTATGACTGGCTTCTCCGGGATCCCTCTGATTACTTCATAAGAAAGTATATTCCTCGCACTTTTAATAAGCTGGCCCCCTTGGCAGCCCTCTCCCCATTCACCAGCGTCTGGGAGATCGTCACGGTGAGTCCTCAGATGATTTCCTTCGGAATACCTGACGTGCAAGAGGCCTTAAAAGCCATGATCGAAGCGGGTAACGAGGCCATGAACTGGATTGGTCAGGTGGGCGCGTTTGAGGCGGATATTCGGGCACATGGGTATCCCACCGGTATCGGTGGAGCATGCAAGGCGCCTTACGACATGCTGGCGGACACCCTGCGGGGCACCCGTGGTATCATGATGGACCTGTACCGGCAGCCCGAAAATGTCATCAAGGGCATGGAGCTGTTTGTCCCGATCTGTATCGAGCAGGGCGTAAGTATGGCCGATCAAGCCAAGAATCCCATGGTGTTTATGCCTCTACACAAAGGGGCGGACACGTTCATGTCGGACGAACAGTTCAAGAAGTTCTACTGGCCGACCTTTAAGGCCGTGATGGAGGGCTTGATAGAAGCGGGCTGTGTTCCCTTCCTGTTCTGCGAGGGTGGGTACAACTCTAGGCTGGAATACCTGAAGGAACTGCCGAAAGCCTCCACTTTTTGGCTCTTTGATCGAACGGATATGCCCACCGCCAAGAAGGAGATCGGCGATAATCTGTGCATCGGAGGCAACATGCCAGCCGGCTTACTGTTGACCGGGACACCACAGGCCGTCAAGGACTACTGCAAAGATCTGATAGATGTCTGCGGAAAGGGTGGCGGCTATGTCATGGCGTTTGGTACATCCCTGGATGATGGCAATGCGGAGAATATTCACGCCATGTTTGATTATACCAAGGAATATGGCGTATACTAGGCAACCCTGACCTTCCCAAATAACGGTTCGATCTGCTTCGCCCCTCTTCCGGGGCGAAGCAGAGCCGGGCCTCCTTCCGGTCTGAGCCTACATATGGCGTATAAGCCGAAAATAGGTTAAGATCGTCGCAATACCCACTCCCAGCATCAATAGCATTGTGACCGCCAGCGAAAGCGTAGTCCCCCAGGTGAGGGAGACAAACGCAGAGACAATGGAATTAAAGGCCAAACTGATGAATCCCTGGCAGGATGAGGCCAAACCGCGCTGGGAAGGGAAGAGGTCCAACGTGATTAAAGTCAGGCTGGGCATCGCGAGAGACATGCCCATGACATAAACAAATATCGGTACTATGGCCCATGGCAGTGCCGGTGGTGCCAGTAAGTTGAGCAAGAAATTTCCCATTGCGGCGAAAGCCGCGATGGCATAACCGAGAAAAATTGTGTGTCTCCCCGAAATCCTTCCGGCAAATCGCGACGACATCCACGAACCGGCTATCAGCGCGACGGAAATAGGCAGGAAGAGAAATATGAACTGTGTTTCTCTCAGATGGAGGTGCTTCATGAGGAAGACCGGGGCGCCGAGTATATAAATAAACAGGCCGGCATTCGTGAAAGCCATGGAACCGCATGCCGCGAGAAAAGGCCGATTCGTAAGAACCTTCCAATAGGAACGAGCCAGGAAAAGAGGCTCCAAACGCTGTCGGTTCTTATGGGACAGGGTCTCGGGCAGCAGCTGCCGGCAGCTTAGGAAAAGAGTCCCCGACAATAGAGCCATAAAAACAAATATGGATCTCCAGCCGAACCAAACCTGGGACCAGCCCCCCAAAACCGGCGCCAGGATAGGAGCAATGGAAAAGATCGCGGCCACTCGAGCCATGAGCCGTTGAGCCTCAGCTCCATCGAATAGATCGCGTATAATAGCACGGCCTACAACCATACCACTGCCCGCCGTGGCACCCTGCATAGCGCGGAAGAACATCAAGAGATGCATGTTGTCTGCCATCGCGCAACCCAAAGAAGCCAACAAGAAGCATAAAAGCGATATGAGAGTTAATCGCCTTCGACCATAGGCGTCCGAAATAGCGCCGTGCCATAATGACATGATGGCGAAAACGAGCAGGAATGCCGTCATGGTTTGCTGTACATGATCGACGGAAACATGCAGACTCTCGGCGATAGCGGGAAGTGACGGAAGATAGGCATCAATCGAAAATGGACCGATCCAGGTCAGAGTTGCCAGCACAAATGTCAACCCAGCCCTGCTAAACCCTTCAGGGATCTGCCTTTCTTCTGGATCCGTAAATGTATCAGTAGACATAGGACGATTTCTCAAGAAGTCTGATCTCTGTATATTCGTACGCAGGATAACTCACGACAGGCGAGAGGAGCCAAGCGGGGCATCCGAGCGAGGACGAGGAGAGATTTTAGGAAATAACTTCTAGTTAAAATCCCCGCAGTAAGCTGCAGGGAATCTTCCAAATATAAGGAAGTTGATTATTGTAATTCGCCCGCCCCGCTAAATCCATGCGGATGCGTGAACTTCAATTTAACGGGGCGAGCTTCCCCTGCAGCAAGCTGCGGAGAATACGCTCGCTGTGCATTTCTAGACTCAGGGAATATTAAAATCCAGATCGCCATGACAGGATGCGCATTGCTCTTGGGATGCCTTATGAGCATGGTGGCACGCGCTACAGTCCGAATAGGTTATATGAGAATTATGGGGATCCATTAAGTCAGTAACTCCGGCCTTATTGGACGGGGAATACTCCTCGTGACAACCGATACAAACGTCTGTAGCAACTGCTTTCGTTGGAGGATCCTCTTGATGACAACTTCCGCATTCGACGTTCGCCGCCTTGTGTCTATCTCCCAGAAACAAAGGCTTTTCCATTACGGTTTCTGCGGCCGGTGGCTCTATCATGGGGCTTGAAACAGGAGTACATGAACTTAGACAATAAAGTACTATAAATACGCAAAAAGCAAAAAGAACACATATGTTTTTCATTTTCGTCTCCTAAAGCCGAATTCAGGAATATAATATTGAAAAGTCTGATATACTCGACGGCTTGATTGAAAACAGGACAGCAAATTCAATTGTAATAACTGACTGCTGGAAACACCATATTTGGAATGTGAGTATAGAGCTTCTTTCTTTTGTATGTCAAGCGAAACGCGATGACACTCAAAATCCCTTGCTCTCACCGATCCAATCAAGGGTATGGAGTCCCATGGGTAAACCCGTAGTCTATTACACAATACGTCTTCTCCTTTAGCTTCGACGCGGTTATCCGACTCAGCTTTGAAACGATATCGCGCGTAGCATAGCACAATCCCATGATTCCGGTTGGGAAATCGTTTGAGCATTTATACACGGACAAGCCCGTGGCTTCTTCGAAGGTGGATAAAGGAATGAACTCCAGATGATGAGGGGCTTCCCCCTTGACACGCAGGGATAGATTTCCTACATTTCGAATCATAAAAGCGAATTCTTATCAACCACAATACTTAAAAAAGGAGGAAAATTTATGGATAATCAAACAGGTGCCAATATTTCAGATAAATCACATGCGGCAGCGTTCCTTCTCAGTTTATTTTTAGGTACTTTGGGAGTGGACCGATTTTATCGGGGGCAAATCGGTCTGGGAATACTTAAGCTCATAACATGCGGGGGCGTCGGAATATGGGCCGTTATTGATGCAATTATTGCCGGTATTGGTCCCATTACGGACGGTGAGGGCAGAATCTTAAGGCGGGAATCATCCATCGGTACACCGAAGAAATCCCAGGCTGCTGCTTTCCTTTTATCCTATTTTCTGGGTTTTCTTGGTGTGGATCGCTTCTATCTGGGATTTATAGGCCTAGGTATTCTCAAATTGATCACCTGTGGAGGATTAGGTATTTGGGCATTGATTGATGTCATTATATTAGGTATTGGAAGCTGCAAGGATTCGGAGGGCAATTCACTAGCCATTTAGGAATTACTCAAAATATTGTTAACATCACCCTATTAAAACCGATGAATTTTTTAAAACGGATTAAAGCTGGGATGGCTAATCCCAGAAATTCTGGGGCAGCTATCTTGGCTTTGTTGGGCGCTATTATACTGGTATCGATTTATTTCGACTGCGCGGCGCAAAAGCTCTCCTTTTGTCTCTTCCATTTCATTACCGGCCTACCGTGCCCATCATGCGGTATGACTCGAGGATTTATCGCCATTGGTAATGGACATTTTATTTCGGCCATTTTATTTAATCCTGCCTCGATCCTGGTTTATATCACCACCTGTGTCGGATTTGTTTTAGCTCTGCTTCAGGTTGCCACGGGAAAAAAATATATTGAAACGCTTTGGGCGAAGGTCAAACGCAAAGTGTTTCCAATTGCTCTTGCTGTAATGGCCATTGCATGGTCATATAACCTTTTTCGCCACTTTATCTGAATAGACTACAGGATTCCAATCTTTGTCACCCATAGTGTGAGAGATGAGAAGGCTTACCCCTTGACACACTGGGATAAATTCCCTACATTTCCAATCACAAAAAGCGCATTTTTTCAACTCGACTCAACTCTTGTCTCCGTACCAACACAGGCCTGTCAATAGATCCGCGGCGATTGAGTATTGTCATTCTTCGGAATCTAATAAAAACATATGGGGGCAATGTTTAATGAACGATTTGGCAGTTCTTATCTACCGGCTGACAGCGAAGATCATGGGAATTGCGCTATGCCGCCATGAAATCGTCGAGAGTGTTTATGTGAATCGTGGAGTCGGAAGGGGAGAGGTGGCCTTCGGTCGCAGTGACATCGATTTGTCTCTTATCGTGAGAACACCGGATTCTGACTCCTGTGACCATTTAGAGTTATATTCTCTATATCGATGGGTCTGTACCCTACGGCTTATAAATCCCGCACTTACCCATTTGATGGTATATGATCTCCATGGTCTCGATAGATTTATTCGAAGCGATTCCTATATGGGTTCGCAGGAAAGTCGAAGCATGATCCTGCTCGCTGGCAAACCGGCGCCGATGCCCTGTATTCCGGTCAGGCGCGAAGACGCCGTTCGATATATCCCTTTCTGGGTCGACCGACTGTTTCCAATGGCGATAAAACAGAATAACCGAAGAAACATTCGCAAGATTACCACCGAGATATGGAAGGCCTGGACGGTCGCCCGGGGTATCATTGACAAACCCTATGTGACCCTAAGGGAAGCGGAGCAGAAAGCGGCCCAGCATCCGATTGGATCGGAACTGGCGGATGCGATTTCCGATCCCAATCGTGCCGCCAAATTTGTTTTGAAACTTGCAAAAATACTTCACGACGATCTTCTGCCTCCCCTTGAAAAGCTGGAGGAACCCCTTATAATCCGCATGCTGATGCCGCCAAGGTCACGCGAGCGGATTCTGGTGGTCCTGCCGAACCACGATACCCCTCTACCTACCGAAGTCTTCGAACCAAATGCGCTCATTGCCACACCCGAAATGCTGCACCTGTCGATTCGGTATTTCAATCCGTTTTACGATTGGAACCTGCCACCGGAATTGCGACGCCTGGGTTATACCTCTCCCCAACCAATCGATTTCGTGCGCGCCTGCCTGCTTTTCGGACAGGAGAATACGTTGAGATTGCCCGGCTTCGCCCGCGCCGAAACATGGCTCACTCACACGATCATCGCATTCAATGAGTACAGTATCCCTTATCTGTGCAAGGGGGAGGTCCCTCCACCCATGCCCGAAGCAGCCATACGTGCCCTACTCGAGCATAACCCGAATTGTTTGGAATACTACCTGAAGGAGTACGAGAAGCTGTATCATCAGACCAAGGAACAATTGAGGGTACTAGAGATGATGGAAAGGCCCGGTGTTTATCCGTCTATCGATTCCTGATGGTATATAGAGACCGCATCCCCAGGCAATAAGTGTCTTGAAACGATTTCTTATCAAACCGCTTATTTGCCGAATTCGGGTTTTCTTTTTTCCAGGAATGCGTTCACCCCTTCTATACAATCCTTGGAGCAGGAGATGTCACCGGCTCCTACATAGGCGATCTCCAGGGCTTCGGCCAGCGTTTCGGCCTTTGCAGCCCTATTGATGATCCCTCCTATAATCCCAAGGATTTCTTTACTGAGCGGAAGGTCTCCGGCCATGGGTGCGTCGGGAACGACGAACTCAGGAATCTCAACCGGTCCGTCGGTAATCCTGGGGATATTCCCCTGGAGGCGCTTCACCTCGGCGATGGCCGCGTCGATCAAATCGGGGAAAGTCTTTGTGGTCTTTTTCACGATTCCGATCTCCACGGCTTCCTGGATCGTCATCCTTTCGGACTTGCTAATCATCGCGTGGAATTTCTCCGCGGCCTGGGGCCATTTGCGATACGGGATCACAACACCGCCCATGCCTGGGATCATTCCCAGGGTGATTTCCGGAAGCTGCATAAACGCCTTATCCATGGCCACCACGCTGTGGCACCGGATGGCCAGTTCCGTGCCGCCGCCCATGGCGAGCCCATTGAGAGCCGCAACTAACGGCTTATACATCTGGTCGATGTATTCCAGGACTTTCGAATTGCCGCGTGACAGGGCTTGACCCTTTTCATGGTCACCGAAGGTAGCGACGAATCCGCCGATATCTGCGCCGGCGCAAAAGGCCTTGGGACCGTAACCAGTGATCACGAATCCTTTCACGGACAAATCCGCCTCGCCTTTTTTGAGCTCGCTAAGTATTTCATTACAGGTATGATCGCTCAGAGCGTTAGCCGCCTGGGGTCTCCGAATTGTGAGGATTCTCACCCCGTCCATCTCGTCGACCAGGATGTCCCGCGGAAAATCGAGGTACTTTTCAATCGGTATAGTGGGCTGCGGGAAACCGGGACGCTCGGCATCGAATTTCTCCATGATGTCATTGACCTTTTCAGCGCCAAGATCGGCCATGAGGTCAAATATGCCTTTTTTATAACCCAAGGCAACCATGCTGCCAAAATTGAGATCCGTGCTTGAGCCGATACCCCTATCAGCAATATCGAATGCCTGGGAGAATACACATCCCAGGAAGCGCATCCGGATCCATTCCGCGGTCTCAGGATCCACTTCAACCTTGGTTCCGGGCCTGTTGTAAACCCATTTATCTACGGACAATAGAAGCTTGGATGGCGCATAGACGGCTCTTTCAGCTGTTCTGCGCATCATGGACGCATACGTCAGCGGATTACTTACAATACCGAAGGGCCCCATACCTACAAACTCTTCGCTGATGTAATCCATCTCCCTGCTGGTAGCCCGTTCCAGCATCCACGTGTTTTCGTTTCCCCACGTTTCAAATAGCCGGTTCAGAAGAAAGGAAAAGACATTTTGGACAGCGAGTGGCGCTTTTCCATTCTGGGCGAGTAACCAGAGAAGATAATCGATCACTTCTTTATCGGAACGTTCCCAAGCAATGACCTCGACCCCCATATTGCGCCATGCCGGTTCGAAAAAGTGTGTATTGGCTGTCCTCTCCGGATGATTCAAATGGCTGAAGATCTGATCCGCCAATATCCCGCTGGTGTTGGATGTAATGATTGAGTCCTCTCTGACAATCGATTCGACCTGGGAAAGGATATCCTTTTTAATCTCCAGGTTTTCCGTTGCCGCTTCTATCACAAGATCGCAGTTTTTAAGTCTATTGTAATCAGTGGTGTACTCGATATTCCCCAAGAGGCTTTCCACCTGCTCGGGGTGCAGCTTCTTTCTCTGCACCCCTTTTTGCACATAGCCTTCAAACCGTTTCTTTGCCCTCTCAAGAGGTTCTTCGACTATATCCACCAAGTACACCTTCTTTTCCGGAAAGGCGAGCCGAAAAGAATAAGCAATATCGGGCCCGATAAGCCCGGCGCCAAGCACGGCCATCTCTTCAGGTATCGGCCGGGTGGGTCGAATGAGATAGGGATTACAAAAACTTGGATAGAGATCTTTTATTGTCATGATATATCTCCTTCACTTATGAACTTTGATTTTACTTGTTGTCCAGAATAATCCTGGCATCGACCGCCACGGTACTCTTCTTGTAGGCGAGTATGGGGTTGATGTCCATTTCCTTTATTTCAGGATTTTCCTCAATGAAAGCCGATAATTTCATCAGCATTTCTTCAATATATGGGATATCGACAGGTGGCTGTCCCCTGTATCCTTCAAGCAGGCGATAGCCCTTGATCTGCCGGATCATTTCCTTCGCGTCCTGTCTTGTCAATGGCGTCATTCTGAAAGCGACATCCCCAAGAACTTCGACAGATGTTCCCCCGAGTCCGAACATCATCATAGGCCCGAACTGGGGATCCCGCGTCATTCCCATGACCAATTCCAGTCCCGACGCCGCCATTTTCTGAATGGATACACCATCAATCCGGACTTTTGAGGCCTTTTTCCTGACACTTTCCATGATCTCATCGTATGCGGTCCCGACCTGTTTTTTGTTCTTCAGGTTCAGCTTGACACCCCCTATATCGCTTTTATGGGTGATCTGTGGCGAAACGATCTTCATAACCACGGGATAGCCCATTTTATGGGCAACAGCGATGGTCTGGTTTTTAGACGTAGCCAGAACAGGGAGAGTCACCCTAATGCCTGCACTCTTTAATACCTTTTTACACTGGATTTCATCCAGAATAGGCGTTGTGTTATTCTTTAAAATATTCTGAAAAAGCTTTCTGGTCTTTGATCCGAAGACCGGTGCCGGGGTCTTCTTATCAGCAGCCTTTCCAGTGCTGTTTCTTAGAGTGAATTTGGATAGATGGGAAAGCGCGGTGAAGGCTCGCTGTTCCGACATGAATACGGGAATGCCGTTGGCAAAGAAGAAATCGCGTATTTTTCTTCTTTCCTCCTCAAGGTAGATGGATTCGACGCCTGTCATATCATCCGGAAGGATGATGATGATGGGCTTCTTGTACTTCTGCATGACTTTGATCGGAACCTCGAGTAGTTCCTGTTGTTCCTTTTCCGAAGGCGCGGTAGAGCCGCTGAATATCTTGCTCATCTTGACAGAGAAGAGAATCCGTCTCACGACGATAAGATCTATGTTTTTATCGGCGGATATGGTTTCGAAAAGGGACTGCATGAGTTCCTTTGGAGGGTGAGGGTGACCGACGTCAACCGGGTTTCGAAATGACAAACCGACTCCGGGGAGGAGTTCGGCCAGCCTCTTCTCCGTCTGCTTTGCGAATGCAGGCATCCGCATGCCGGCGTTTTCGCACGCGTCCGCGCCCAACACGGTACCGGCTCCTCCTCCGCTGATGTATCCGACCCTCAGGCCGCATCCCTTGGGCAGGTGGTGAAAGGCAACAGTTGTATCCGTTAACTCATCGAGGGTTGAAACCTGAATGGCTCCTGTTTGTCGAAAGAATGCATCCCATGACGCACCTGTTCCGGCAAGAGACCCGGTGTGGGACGATGACGCGGAAGCCCCCATTTGAGTAAGCCCGACTTTCCAGATGATGTGGGGTTTTTTGCCTGAGTTCCTGCGGGCGATATCGAAAAAGCGGCGTCCCTCGCGAACTCCTTCAAGATACTGCGTAATAATCCTCGTGTCCTTGTCGTCCATTAAATACTTTATAAGGTCCGATTCGTTTATATCGACGGCGTTACCATAACTGGCGGACTTGGAATACCGAATCCCCTCTCCCTGGGCGCGGGCGATGATACACTCTGAAAGCTGACCGGTCTGGGCGAGTAAGGCGACCTCACCCGGTTCCTTGGCGAAATCCGCGCCGGTCACAACCGTTACTCCGCCGTCCGGACAGTAGGGACCGAAGCAGTTGGGACCCATGAGACGCAGTTTTCCGTCAATAGTTCTCAGAAGTTTTTTTTCCAGCTCACGACCTTCCGTGCCGATTTCGCTGAATCCCGCCGTGAAGGTTACAGCAGCTTTAATATCTTTGTCGATGCATTCATAGAGGATGTCTGGAATAAATCGCGCGGGGATGGTAATGAATGCCAGATCAATGGGGTCCTTTATTTCATCAAGGCTTCGATAGATTTTATACCCCAGGGTTTTTTCGCCCTTATGGTTGACGGCAAATATCTTTCCCCTGTACCCGAAATCGAGCAAAGCCCGAATATAGCGGGTCCCATAAGAATAGATACTCTCGGAAGCGCCGATGACGGCAATGGATTTCGGATGGAAGAAGCGGTCGAGTATTTTTGTTGACATGGTCTCTTTCCAATCGTGATTGTTCGCCTGAGTGAACAACCAATTGCTTTTACTTTCCTTTTTGGTCTACTTTAAATATTCCATTCACCTGATTTTTTCAAGTATATATCTGCTAAAATCTGCATCAGAGCGTTCACTGAAGAAAACGATGGCTCTTTAAGCTCTAATCGTTTGAAAGTATAGTCGGAATAAGCATGAAAGAGAACTCGCGAAGGAGTGATAACCTTCAAAACCTGGAATAAGATTTTATTGGGGATTGTGTTGAATTGATAAATATTACATGTTAGATCTCATAGTCGTAACAGAATGAGGGCAGTGTAGTGTGAAATACGGGATATAGAATGAAAGGGAGGTTTTTATGAAAAAGCGATTCTGCTTACAAATATTCCTGGCTTTCGCAGTTCTCAGTTCAATCTTTGCTCTGGCATGCCATCAGAGTAACCTTCGCGTACAGGTCAAAGAGGGCATACTGGTCGGCACAACAGGCCATGATCCTTCAATCAGGGTATATAAAGGCATTCCCTATGCCGCACCTCCTGTCGGCAATCTCCGCTGGCAGCCGCCGCGCCCGCCGGAACCGTGGAAGGGTGTACGTTCTGCCGATACGCTACCTCCCGCCTGCATTCAGACATTGGAGGGATCCCGTTTGCCATGGACCGAGGAGTTCATGCATCAGGGCGAGATAAGCGAAGACTGCCTAAACCTGAATATCTGGACGGGGGCGCCGTCCGAAAATGAAAAACTTCCGGTCATGGTCTATATATACGGAGGCGGCTTCACTGAAGGATCGAATGCCGTGGCGGTTTATGACGGTGAAGCCCTGGCAAGAAAAGGTGTTGTTCTGGTTGACATCAACTACCGGGTTGGGCTCCTCGGATTCCTCGCCCATCCTGAACTGACAGAAGAATCGGACCATGGAACATCCGGGAACTACGGCCTTCTCGACCAGGTAGCGGCTCTTCGGTGGATACACAATAATATCTCTGTTTTCGGAGGAGATCCCGATAAGGTCACGATCTTCGGCCAGTCAGCCGGTGCCATGTCGGTTTCCATGCTGATGCAGTCGCCGCTGGCGAACGGGCTATTCACCCGCGCGATTATTCAGAGCGGCCCGGGATTGTTTCCCCCTAATACTCTGAGCCTCGGCACATCACTGGAAACCGCAGAACAGGTGGGCTTGGAGTTTGCCAAAGCCAAAGGCGCCGCTTCATTGGCGGAACTACGTGCCATGCCTCCTGAAGCGCTGTTGGATGTCCCCCAGGGGATTCGCTTCGGTCCTATACAGGACAACTGGTTTCTTTCCGAAAACAATCGCACCGAAAAACAGGTGCCGGTAATGAACGGATTCACAGCGGATGACATGGGTGCCGGTGGCAGCTTTGGTCCGTCTCCAGAAGCAACCGTTCAGGCCTATAAAAAAGAAGTCCAGGAACGCTATGGAGAAAAAGCAGAGAAATTTCTCTCTTTATATCCGGTGAACTCCGATCCCGCAGTCAAGACCTTGCGAAAAACCAGTGGCCGGGACAGGGCCCGTGTCTCTCTGTATCTATGGGCTTCAGAACAGGCCAGGATAAGCAGCCGGATATACACTTACTACTTCGACCGTGCCATCCCATGGCCGGAACATCCGGAGTTCGGGGCTTTTCATTCCAGTGAACTCCTTTACGTGTTCAACAACCTTCATTTGTTAGATCGGCCATGGGAAGGTATTGACCATACCATAGCGGATCAGGTATCCACATATTGGACCAACTTTGCTAAAACAGGTGATCCCAATAGTTCGGACCTTCCGTTATGGCCTGTGTTCAACGCAGATGAGGCAACAACAATGTACATCGGCACCCGAACGGAAGTTTTGCCGATTGCGGATCCGGATAAGCTCGCCTTCTGGAAGGAAATATTATCCGGGCAAAGAGTAAGATAAAAAGAAAAACAGGATTGTCTTGACAAATCGTATGCAACTATCCTAAATTCCCAACAAATATCACCAACTTTGCAGGTAACCTTTACCCTGTTAAATCCCTGCTTCGCAGGGGCTGCTATACGCGGAATTTAATGGGGTAAACTCGATTAAATCCTTGTTCGACGGAGTCCACTATAGGCGGAATTATTCGGGATTCACCCCGTTAGATTCCTGCTTTGCTGCAGCCGGTATCAGCGAATCTAACGGCGTAAACTTCAACATGCCGAAGGAAGTGAGCCCATGACCGAAGAACGTGTAAAACGCAAACTCAGTGCTCTTCTTAGTTGTGATCTAAATCCACCGCCTCTGGCGGTGGACCCGGAAAGGTTCTACCGTTCCGGCGAGAAACGAATGGTTTCTTAGTACAAGGAGATAAGCTCAAAGGGCAGAGGCTTTTCTTCCGTTCCGAGGCTCCCGGTCTGGTCTTTTCAATGACTTATCTGCGAGGGAAACTTGCCCCCTCCGCTGTTCTTCCCGTCTCTTTGAGACGGGAAGCCAGGGCTTCCCCCACAGATAAGTCACGAAAAGAAGGCGTCCTCCCGCCAGTCACAACAGAAAAGCCTCTATCCTTTGAGCCCCCTTCGAGGGGGCTGCTTGAGGCTTTCCGCTATGCGGAAAGAGTACTCACTGCCGATGTTGTTGGCGATAACCGCCTTATGGGTGAGGAGGAGGTTTCTACTGTTCAGACCAGAGAGGCCTATTAATGCTTCTTTCATACAGATAGTGTAATAGAACTGTAGGTCAGGACTCATGAACACAAGCTCCCCAGAGTATTTTCAAACAGCCTGTAACTCAAATTTTCCGGGAGGGGGTTATGTCCATGCTTGGGAAGTCACTCATTCATTATGAGATTAATGCACAAACTCGTTTGAAGAACTGAAGCAACGGGTTCCGAAGGAATGATTCAAGATTGCAGATTCGAGATTCATAATTGGAGTTGCTGTGTCTTTCTTAATCTCAAATCTTGAATGAAGATTTCTATGATCAGCCGTTCCATCCTCCGTAGTAGCCTGCTACGGAGGAAGGGCGCTATAAGCTTCCACCGTTGCCGGAAGCTATGGTTGGGTATAATGGCGGGACGGGTTGAGATCGCAGAAATTAATTTTTTGTTCCATGGATCTATCAGATAACATTTCACAGAAAAGCCATATTCAAGCTGTTCTTCTACTCCTGACCGCGGCCGTTCTGTGGAGTTTCGGCGGCGTGCTGATAAAGCTCATAGCGTGGAGTCCCCTTGGCATTGCCGGTATGCGAAGCGCCATCGCAGGGCTTTTCATATTTCTCTTCCTGCGGAAATCCAAAATTTCTTTTTCCAAAGTCCAAATCGCATGCGCCATCGCCTATGCCTGCACGACCACCGGCTTTGTGGTGGGTAATAAACTGACCACCGCGGCAAACGTCATCCTACTGCAATACACCGCTCCAATCTATGTCGCCCTTTTCGGGTCCTGGTTCTTAAATGAACGTGCCCATCTTTTTGATTGGATGGTTATCCTTATTTGCATGGGGGGAATGGTCCTCTTTTTTCTGGATGAACTGACTTTTGGAGGACTGTGGGGAAATGTGATTTCGATCTTCAGCGGTATCACCTTCGCCGCGATGATCCTCCTGTTGCGCAAACAGAAATCCGGAGAACCCCTGGAATCGATACTGCTGGGGAACATCTTAGTTGCCCTGGTGATGCTCCCTTTCATGTTTGAATCCATGCCCGACACGCAAAGCTGGATAGGATTGGGTTTGCTGGGTATGTTTCAGCTTGGTCTCTCCTATGTGCTCTATTCCATGGCCATCAAGCGGGTTACCGCCCTGGAAGGGGTCCTGATTCCTGTTGTTGAGCCGGTCCTCAATCCCGTCTGGGTCTTCCTGTTGATTGGTGAAAGACCCGGGTCTTGGGCCATTGCAGGGGGTATCATCATTTTTGTTACTATTTCCATCCGCAGCATCATTCCGGTTTATCAGGGAAGGGCCAGAAATGGAATAATCAGTCTCTCGGTCTAAGAGACTATGAGGAAGCGTGCTGCTTGACACACAAGTCAAGACTTTCCTATACTCACATCTCAAAAACTGAGCAATAAAACGTGTTTTACAAACCCAGCTAAACAGTGTTAGGGTAACATCAAGTTTCTTATCTTTGAGCGAGGCAAAATGAAACCTTTTAAGCATAAAGACGCGAGGACTGTCAATGGTGCGATAAAATTGCAGAGCAAAGGCAAGACCAAACTGATTTCCGGTGGGACCGACCTCCTCGGAATATTGAAGAATCAAATCCTCCCTGAGTATCCTGAGACCGTAATCAATATTAAGACCATCCCAAATTTGGACTACATTAGAGAAGATGACAGGGGACTCAAGATCGGTGCCCTGACAAAGCTGAAGGATATCACCGATTCTCCCGTAGTCAGAGAAAAGTATAAGGTACTCGCTGAAGCGACTGAGGCAGTGGCGACTCCGCACATCCGTACCATGGGCACTCTTGGCGGCAACCTGTGCCAGGATGTGCGTTGTTGGTACTATCGATATCCAAATCAAATAGGCGGACGCATCGATTGCTATCTTAAAGGCGGGAAAGAGTGCTATGCCCTGACCAGGGAGAACCAGTATCACTCGATATTCGGAGGACTGAGATTTGCTGCCCCCCCATGCCAGTCAGCCTGTCCAGGTCACGTCATGATACCGACCTACCTGAGTCAGATTAGAGAGAGTAATCCTATTGAAGCAGCCAGAGAACTTCTGAGGAATAACCCGATTCCAGCGATAACCGGTCGGGTATGCCCGCATTTCTGCGAACAATCATGTAATCGTGGTCATTTCGATGAGTCCCTATCAGTCAGGGATATTGAGAGATTCGTTGGCGACTTTATTCTGGATAGAGCGGATGAAATCATTGAAAAACCTGAAAAAAGTACGGGCAAAAAGGTTGGCATAATCGGCTCCGGTCCGGCTGGCCTCACGGCAGCTTACTATCTCAGGTTATCGGGACATCGCGTTACTGTCTTCGACCGAATGGAAGAAGCCGGAGGTCTGTTGATGTGGGTGATTCCAGCCTACAGACTACCGAAAGATATCGTAAGGCGAACGATAAAAATGCTTGAGAACATCGGGATTGAATTCAGGCTCAAAGTGGATATCGGTAGGGATGTCAGCATCGATGATCTCAAGAAAGACTATGACGTCGTCTTTATTGGCACGGGGGCTTGGAATCCGGTATCGATTGGATTGGATGGTGAACAATCCGCCCTATTCGGACTTGAATTTCTAGCTGATATTCAAAAAGGCATCAAGAAAGCACTTGGTAAAAAGGTATTGGTCATAGGAGGAGGAAATGCGGCTATTGATGCAGCTATCAGCTCATTGCGTCTGGGGACTGAAGAGTCCACGATGACATGCCTGGAAAAGAGAGAGGAGATGCCTGCACTTCCCTGGGAAATTGAGCAGGCTGAAGAAGAAGGTGTGAGGATTATGCCCTCCTGGGGGCCTTCCAAAGTGCTCAAGTCTAATGGAAAAGTAGTCGGGATGGAACTCGTCCGCTGTACCTCAGTCTATGATAAATCCGGGCGCTTTGCTCCAACCTACGACGAGAATGTCAAGACGACTGTTGAAGCAGACGTCATTGTTATGGCGGTTGGATACGCCTCCGATCTGAAATTCGCCGAAGGGTTTGTCAACATCAGCCGCGGTCTGATTGGAGTTAACAATGAAACCCAGGCAACAAACACATCGGGCGTCTTTGCCGGTGGCGCGGCGGCACGCGGGCCCGCAACAGTCATAGAAGCCATTGCAGATGGGAAGAATGCTGCAATGGCTATGGACGCGTATCTAAAGAAAGCAGGGAAGGATAGGGGGAACGCGGATGAGCCTTTATTAAAATTCAATACCGAATATCACAAGAAGACAAAGAAGCTAAAGGCATCCAGGATTGTATTAAGTCAACGCACAATAGACATTGAAGATACTCCAGGTACTGATTTAGACCAGATCAAAACCGAGGCAAACAGGTGTTTTAACTGCGGTTGCGTGTCCGTTAATGCCTCTGATACAGCGGTAGCGCTTGAGGCCCTAAATGCCAGGGTGAAGATTGCCGGCGTAAGGGGAACCAGGACGATACCCGTTGCCGAATTCTTCGGTTCCTTTCCCAACGCGCTCGAACAAGGGGACATTGTGACAGAAATCCAGGTGCCTCCATTACGTGATGGTGCCAGGCAGACTTTTGTGAAATTTCGGTTGCGTGAGGCGATAGATTTTGCCCTGGTCAGTGTTGCTTCCGTTGTTTCTATAGAGAAGGGTATGTGTCAGGATGCGCGTGTCGTGTTAGGCGCGGTTGCCCCTCGTCCATTACGGGCTATTACAGCGGAAAAAGTGTTGATCGGACGGCCGCTCGACGATAAACAAGCCGCTGCGGCGGCAGAGGCTACTCTTGAGGATGCGCTGCCGCTTGAGAAAAACAGCTATAAAATTCCTATTGTCATGGAAATGGTCAAGCGAGCCCTTGAAAATCTTGGAAAATCTGGGGAATGAGGTCACTATGCCGGATAAATCAATAATAAACCTGGTAGTCAACAATAAACCCTATGAACTGATGATCGGGAAAGACATCATTCCATCGGATACGTTAGCAGAAACCCTGCGTAATCATCTGGGTCTGCTCGGTACAAAGATATCCTGCGACGAGGGAGCTTGCGGTGCCTGTACCGTCATACTTAATGGTAAAGCCGTCCTGTCATGCACAATGCTTACTGTAGAGTGTGACGGCATGCATATCACAACGATCGAAGGACTGGAGGACCCTAAAACAGGCCGGCTGCATCCGTTGCAGCAGTCCTTCATTGACCACACCGCCTTCCAGTGCGGTTTTTGTACCCCGGGCATCATTATGACCGTTAAAGCCTTGTTGGACGAAAATCCCGACCCAACGGAGGATGAAATTAAAGAAGCCCTTTCCGGCAATTTCTGCCGATGTATTTCACATTACGAAGTATTGAAAGCTGTCACTGCTGTGATCGAAGGTGGGAAGAATGACAAATAATTACCGTTACATTGGAAAAGATACACCGCGTAAAGACGCGATGGATATAGTCACTGGAAGAGCACAATACCTAGATGATGTGCGTTTGCCAAACATGCTCATCGGTAAAGTACTCAGGAGCCCCCTCCCGCACGCCGACATAAGGAGCATAGATGTCAACAAGGCGGGGGCCTTGCCCGGTGTCCACGCGGTACTGACATATAAGGATGTACCGGATGCGACTTGGGGTATCCCCAATCACATGAGGCTTTTGGACAAGAAAGTGCGCTTTGTCGGAGATGCCGTAGCTCTGGTAGCGGCGGATACGGCCGAAATTGCGAACCATGCGGTTGAACTCATCGAGGTGGAATATGAGCCGCTTCAGGCTTGCTACGACGTCGATGAGGCCACTAGACCGGGTCAACCACCACTGTACGACCAGTACCCGGACAACGTGATTCCCCAGATCACCAAGCTTCTGCAAAATGTCATCAAGGGTGATGTTGACAAAGGCTTTGCCGAAGCTGATGAGATCATAGAGGGTACGGGATTCTATGAATGTTTCCCCAATCCATTACCGCCGGAACCTCCGGGTGTCATTGCATACTGGAAGAATCCGGATAAGCTGGTGGCCTATGTGGCCACTCAATCCCTTGGCTTGAACAAATACCTGGCTCAACCTTTCTTCCGTATGGCAGACACGCAGTTTATAGCTACACAGTGCGGCGGCAGTTACGGAACGAAAAATGCCAACCTGACGCCAATCGGTTTCGCTGCAGAACTATCGCGGGCGACCAGACATCCGGTCAAGATCTATTACACAAAAGAGGAGCACTTGGCTGCTTACTCGTTGCGATTGTCATGTCGCATCAATGCCCGGGTAGGCATCAAGAATGACGGGACAGTCACGGCTGTAACCGGAGAATGGATTGTCAATACC
Organism: uncultured Desulfobacteraceae bacterium; assembly: GCA_964520425.1. Classification (GTDB taxonomy): domain Bacteria; phylum Desulfobacterota; class DSM-4660; order Desulfatiglandales; family HGW-15; genus JAFGFY01. The sequence continues at coordinate 23,200 of CAZFMX010000008.1, read as the reverse complement.
GGTTCGGGTTCGGAAGCAGGGCCGCATGAGATCGCTGTAGGCTGTGGTGAACTTCAGTTGGCACTACGCTGTCCTAACTGGGATCTCCGCTCCAAGCTGGTCGTTACGAACCGGGCGCCCACCGGCATCGTCAGGGGCTACGGCGGCCAGGAACTGGAAAGCTCGATTCTGCCCATCATGGGCATCGCCATGGAAAAAGCGAATGTGGATCCATTGGACTTCTTCAAAAAGAATTTCGTCCGGGTTGGTGATGAATATTTCTGGCGGAACGGCATAAAGTATATTTACCGGGGTATAGATTTTTCTCCGGCCATCGATAACGGTGCAGCTAAATTCGGCTGGGATGAAAAATGGAAGGGATGGGGCCAACCAACGTCTGTCAATGGGAACAAGCGGCGAGGAGTCGGTGTGGGCATTCACTGTAATGCGGATGTCGGAGAAGACCATTCCGAAGCCTGGATCAAATTGACACCTGATGGACGTGCGCTCATTTTAGTCGCTGTCTCGGAGGCTGGGCAGGGTCAGCGCAGCAGCTTATGTAAGATGGCTGCTGAAGTCCTGAAGCTGCCCCTTGAACATGTGAATATGAGTTTTCCGGATACGGACGGTAACCCGTTCGAGTTTGCCCTAGTCGGTTCTCGCGGCACTTATACGGTCGGCAAGGCAGTCATCGAGGCCGCTGAAGACGCACGGTGCCAGCTGCTGGCACTGGCGGCACCGGTAATGAAACTTAAACCGGAAGAGCTGGACACTGAAGATGGATATATATTTGAGATTAAAAACACCGATAACAGGATACTCTGGCGTAAGGCGACCGGTATAGTGCGCACGGTTCTGGGTCAGGGCCGATTTAGCGAGGATTTCTCGTTAAGCAATTTTCTTATGACCTTTGTCGAGGTCGAAGTAGATACGACGACAGGCAGGGTTAAGCTGGTAAACGTGGTGAACAGCGCCGGATGCGGTCAGGTCATTGCTCCTGCCTGTCTGGAAGGCCAGTTGCACGGGGCTCTTGGAGCCGCAGGCCTGGACACCGCGATATTCGAAGGGGGCATACTGGATCCCAGTACCGGACGAATGATGAACTCCAACATGATAGACTACAAGTGGAGGACCTTTAACGAACTACCGAAATTTTCAACCCTTACTCAGGATACCCCGATACCCAGCCACCGTTTTCATGCTGTCGGCGTTGGTGAGATAGCCACCTCACCCGGCCCCAGCGCTGTTCTTATGGCGGTGTATAATGCCATCGGCGTGAGAATAATGGACTATCCGTTCACCCCGGACAAAGTCCTTAAAGCACTGGGCAGTATTAAGTAGCCTGCATTATGATCTATAAAATCGGGAATTATGGTTAGAGAGACTAGTGTCATGTCCCGGAAATAACTCTCATTGTACGGAATAGACTCTAGGACGCGCAAAAGAGGGCGTAAGGGGAGGTCTTTTCAGTTCCGTCACCCAAAAGACGACCAAGCCTATTGCCGCCTCCAAAGCGGATTACGCCCGATGGACAGGCACAAAGGATAATCGTTGCTGTGAAAATATGGCTCCGTTTGGCTGTTGTAAAACATGCATAAACCTGGTGCCGTTCCACGACTTCTGAATAAATGGTGACGAACTGAAAAGAGCTCCCCTTACGCCCGCATGGATTTTTAGCAGGGACGCGTCATTTTGTGGGTGACTTCTGGGACACGAAACTCAGCTAGCCTTTACAAATGCTGAAGATCGCGATTCTCAGGCATAACAGAATGAGACGGATTCAGAGTCAGAGAAGGGGAAAAACACCTTAATCTCCAATAATAATCTCTACTCGACGATTTGAAGCTCTTCCGTCCGGATTGTCGCTGCCATCGGATTTTGTGTTCGGAGCGATGGGTGAAGACTCACCATACCCTTTGACCTGAAATTCGATATCACTAAGAGTCCCTGCTGAAACAAACCATTCCTTGACAGAAAGGGCTCTTTTGTTCGACAAATCCAGGTTATAGGATTCGCTGCCCTTCGAGTCTGTATGCCCCTCAATCAGCACACGGTGCTTTTTGAGGTCTTTTATGAGCTTTGCAAGTCTAGTCAGAGTGTCAATCGCTTGCTCCTTGATCTCCCATTTATCAAAATCAAATAGAATATCTCCTGAGAGGGAAATCTGTATCCCCATATCGATCTCTTTTGCTCCAAACTCTTCTAAGGCTTTATTGATGTCAGCAGAACTGCCCGAATAAGAAACCGTCTCGAATCCTATAATGCGAACAACGGTGCCCTCTTGAATGTTGACTTCGACACCCGCAATAGGAATGGCCCCTTTTTCCGAATTCAAAGCCTGCAAGGCTTTCTGGGCGGCCTTTATAGTCTCTTCATCGTCCGGCCCTTTATATTCTTCTGCAGCGATTGCCGGGGAAGAAAGAGAAAGAAGAATTGTGCAAGCCAAGAAAACCGATTTCAAGATTCGGAATATCATGTCTCAGCCTGTCATCGTTTGAGTTCCACTTCTTCGAAAGGCAGAATACCGGGAAAAAAGACATCAACCACTTTGGTTGATTCCGGTGGCGCAGGGAACTTCACCCAAATGATCATTTTGTCGCCTGGGTTCATATGCTGCTTGAAACTGCCTCCATGCCATTCGCTATGCCGGGGTCCCGCAATATACAACCCGTTCTCATCCTTGAGCGCGAAATATTTTTTCTGGGCTTCAACATCTGCAAAGTATACACTTTCATAGGCAAATTCGGGCTCAATACGATCGGTGGAAGTGTTTTCAATAGAAACCTTGACCGTGAGTACACCCCTCTTTATGACTGCCCCAATAAGCGAGGCCTCAAGTCTCCCGTCTGAGGAAGGCTGTGTCTGTATGGGTTCAAGCGCATGTGATAGAGATATCAAAAGGATGAAACTGAGAAAAGACACGATGGAGAACACGGTAAAATACTTTTTCATTTCAAATCCTCCTTGAACGACAAAATGATGATGCTTATAACAGTCGGAATCTCCGAAGTCCGACAACCAGACACCGCCAGGAATCCTCAGATGGTTGGAATGCTATCCATTACTTGAACAAAACGCATGCTCCGCCGTTCCATCATAGTATTAAAAAACAGAGTCAGAGAGTCAAGGATACAGTTTTTCACGTCTACTGCTTTACATCAACAGTGAGGATTCGTATGATATATCAACAGGGAGTCTGAAGTCTTTTCGAATTCAAGATCACATCTATAATTATATAATTTAAATATACTATAGTTAATTGAATCATATTTATTAATAATAAAGGAGGCATATTATGAGGAAACTTAATACAATTTGCCAACTTTCTCTTATCCTTTCTTTAATATACATGATCGGGAGTTTTGAGGCATGGGCCGCGCCTCCAAAGCCCTTACCACCGAAAAAAATAGTAATGCCGCCACCCCCACCCCCACCTGTTCGAAAGCCTATCAAGCAGCGGTTCAAGCTTGCCCCGCTTCCATCAAGGCCTGCTCCGCCGGCAGCGGGTTATGTCTGGGTAGAAAGGTACATGCATCCATCAGGTAAGTATGTTGGCGGTTTTTGGCGACCTCAACACAAACCAGGCTATTTGTGGATTAAGGGTTACTGGAATGACGAAGGGGATTGGATATTCGGCTTTTGGAAACCGGAAAAACCTAAGGTCGGTCATGTGTGGGAACCCGGTTACTGGGACGGCATCATTTGGATTGAGGGTTATTGGAGGGTGGAAGAGAAGCCGGATTTTATTTGGGTGCCCGGTCACTTCAACAGTAAAGGCATATGGGTGAAGGGTCACTGGCAAAAGAAATGAATAACCATTGTTCATCGACGTCTAATATAAAATCACATAATTGAGTGCAAAATGAATCGAACTTTCTTTCTCAACCTGAGCTTTGTGGTTAAACTCAGATTAAGCGCCGCTCTTCTGCTGTCGACTGTCGTTGGTCTTATACGGATCTGGTTCCGGGAAAATAGACTCAACAGGTCACGGATGGGAGAGATCGCCCTTCGGGCATCTTTAAACGGGTATCGAGAAAGTGCACTGCTCTATGTAGCAGCTAAACTCGGCCTGGCCGATTTGCTGGTAAAGGGACCTCGCGACAGCGATGACCTGGCCCTTTCGGTCGGAGCTCACGCACCTTCATTGTACAGATTTTTAAGAGGCCTTGTCGTGTTGGGTGTATTATCCGAGAAAAAGGACGGGCGCTTTAGTCTCACCGCCTTGGGAACGTGGCTGCTTTCCAAAAAGCGTAACTCGTTAATCAATACCGCCATCCTATGCGGAGAGGGACGTTATGTTGTGTTCGGATCGCTCTTCAAAAGCGTAATGACCGGCAAATCAGCCTGGACCGATCTAGAAACTAATTGCTTTGAGTATTTCAGACAGCATCCTGAACTTGATGTGACCTATAATACGGCGATGAGACGACATACAAGTCGCATTGCACAAAGCGTCCTGGCTGCCTATGACTTTCACTCGTTTCATACTATCGGCGACATAGGCGGTGGACATGGAGCCCTCCTAGCCGCCATTCTCGAAGCATATCCCTTCCATAAAGGAATTCTGTTCGACCAACCACATGTCACCAACGACGCTATGCCTTACCTTGAGGAAGCCGGTGTGGCTGAACGGTGCAGGATTGTTGGAGGAGACTTACTCAACCATATCCCTACAGGTGCGGATGTTCATATCCTGAAGAATATCCTTCATAACTGGGATGACGAACGTAGCATTACGATTCTAAGAAACTGTCGCGAAGCTTTGGGAGAGGAAGGGAAAATACTTCTATTGGAACGTCTTATGCCTGATTGTGCTGAAGATAATCCTGAAACAATATGGCTGGACTTATGGATGTTGACGCAGATGGGGGGACAGGAACGCACCGAGAAAAAATACCGCGATCTTCTGGCAGAAGCTGGTTTTATCTATACGAGGGCTCTCCCAACGTCAGCTCAGCTCTGGGTGATCGAGGCAGTGTGTGCTGATTGATCCACGTTACTTTCCGGAATTCCCGTAATCCCCTTCCAGCTGCTGAAGGATCTCCCAATGCTCCACCGCTTCATGATACAACCGCGCGAAATCCCTTAAGTAGTATTCGGATACCGTCGGCCGATGATTAAACTCTTTTTTTATAGCGCTCTCAGGTATCGGCGGTGGGATCTCTCCGTTGCGCAAGTAGGGAATGCAGTATCGGTTAATAGCGACTGTCATGCCTGGTGTCCAGGTGTCCGGACGCACAAAGCCGGGGAAGCGCAGCATATTGTCCTGTCCATAGAAAAGACATGCACGCACGAATTCTCTCGGTTCAGGAGATAGAAATCCCATGCTTTTCAGTTCTGCGGGAAAACTCCAGTTCATGAATGGATTGACGAAGTGGATGTATAGATGAAGCAGCTCCGGCGTCGCGATAAATGAATGTTCGTCGAAAACCTCAGCCGGCAGTGAGGATATCTGCTGCGGCAAAATCACAAAAACCCGGCGAACAGACCTGGGCGGCAGGGGCATGCGAAATATAATGGGCTCCAGTAGCGATTGGAGTTTAGGGAAAAGTGCGTTATGTAAAATCCCGGCAAGATTCATGACATATTTCACAGCGAATTCAGGATCATGAACTTTGCCCAACAGCCCGACGCCGGCAGGATCGGTGTGCGCTCCAATCTCGGATTCCTTCATCGTCAGGTAAGGTTCAGGCGTTATTCCACGGGCTACCGCCCAGGCTTTCCATATCTCCGCGGAGAATTTACGCAGGTTTCGCCCATTTTTCTGGTGCACTGCAAGGGGGAAAAATCTATCCATGTAATATGCAACCCAACGAATTGCATCCTCCCGGCGGACGGGATTATATGGGATTGGATTGTCTTTGCCGGAGAGTAGAATACCACTTCTGCGTTCCAGGGAATTGTGATACGTGTCCAGTCGGCTGGACCTGTTAAGGCCTTGCGGATCGAATACCATCATATGGTTAAACGCAGGATTGACCCTACTCAGAATGCACATTCTGCGATACAGGGAGACCAGTTCGGGGCCGTCTACAGACTCGGGATTTGGAGTGCGTACAATGACACGCAAATCGATATCACTGCGTCCAAAAGAGACTTCCCCCCGAGCGACGCCGCGAGCCACATAGACACTCTCAACGATCGGATGGTGTTGTAGAGGGAACGCCATTGCTCTAGCCGCCAGACGATAGCTTCTGACCGAAAAATGATTACCCAGAGTACGAAGTGAATATTTTTTATTTGTAGAATCCATGAAATATCGCTATCACGAAACCAAAAGTGCGAGAAAATAACAAATACCCCTCGGGAGAGTGTCGAAGCTCGGAGATAAAATCATCCGTGGAGAGTAACAGATGCTGCAGAGGTGATCAAAGGGAATCATCTCGACGAGCCGGTTGCGGAAAATGCAGCAGAGACGGCTGTCAGGAGTGCGAAGCCAGTCAGGAAGAACATATAAGATAGGGATCACAAAAACAATTATAAAGAGGACCTTGCGAGATAGTTTTAAAGCTCATAAAACATCTAAAACTTGGTATTAGGGCAGTCGCTCATATTCTCCTTCCACAAAATCCTCAAGAACCTCCGGCCTCGATGAAGCAGAATAATGTCTTCTGTTTACGAAAATGAACGGGGTTTTATCGAGTCCGTTCCGTTTTGCTTCTTTCTGGGATTCAAGCTGTTTCTCCCAAGTGGCATCGTCGTCCATGAGCTCTTGAAATTGATCGGCATCCATACCCTGTAAAGCCGCCCATTCGGGAAGTTTATCTCGGTCAAAATCATTAAAGTGCTCACACATATAGAGAAACATTTCCCAGAATTTGCCCATAGATTCTGCGGCGTTCATGGCCAGCGCGCCGTAATAAGATCCCCTGTGTTGCTGGAGGACGTATGGTCGAATATAGAACTTGGCTTTTCCTTTGAGCCTTCCTGAGGTCACACTCTTATAGATGTCCCGGGTGAATAGTGCACAATAGGGACATCGCGCGCATACATATGCAACGATTTCAATCTTTGCGTTTGGATCACCCGCTGGTGTTGACCCGCTGATGTCGATGTCCAGGCGGGGAGCTGTCGTGCTTGCTACGCGCTTGGAATACTCCTCATCAATTTGATCCTTGGTCCGACCTTCTCCTGCACTGCGGCAGATATCTTTGGCAAGCCGCAAAACAAGGGGGCAAACCAGCTCCTTTGATAAACATTCCAGAATCGTTTCATCACAGCAGTCGTATGGCCGTCGTGATTTTAGAATGGATAGGGCGACTTCCTGTTCAGCTTCCCCAAGATCAGTACAGGTTTCAATCTGATCCCACGACTCAGAGGCTATACCCATAGCGGGGATCAGCAGAATCAAAATGAAGATCATTCGTCTCATGAACTGACTTTCCTGTTAAAAAAGATATGGTCAAGCCCCAGACGTGCCTGATCAAGTGTGAGAATATAGAGTGCTAATGCGAACCAGATCAGATCCCGAACCATGGTGTGCCAGGAGATGGGATCGTCTGTTGTGGCGGCCTGAGAGGCAAAACAACCACATGCCATGTCCAGTCCCAGGTGAAGCGCCCATATGAGCGCCACGATGAAACTCACCATCATACACAGGGCCAGCAATGCCGCAGCCCGTGCACGAAGCCCCAAGATCAGCATGACTCCGGCCAGCAACTCCACCCAGGGCAGTACCAGCGCAAATCCGTTTGTAGCCCACAGGGGAAGAAACTGATAAGTAGCGACATCCAGAGCAAATGTCCCAGGGGCCATGATTTTATGCCAGCTTGCGACGACAAACACCAAACCCAGGTAGAGACGGGCACCCAAGAGCAACCATTGGGAGCCGATCATCCTTTTCCAATATTGACTCATTGCTTTCCTCCGGACAAAGTTTCCAACTGGCTAAACGCATTGGCACCCCCCGATATGTATACCACGTTCTTTATGCCCGATTGCGACAGTGATGCTGCCCAGTATTCCCCGGCATCAGGGTTTTCGCCGTCACCGTAAACAACCACGTGATGCTTTCTGCTTCGGGCTATATTCTTGGCCACCTCGGCTGCTTTCTGGTCTACTTCATCCTGTTCCGCCAGCCAATTGTATGGTTGATTCAGGGCTTGGGGAAGATGCCACTCGTCATACTCCTTCCGGGACCGCACATCAATGAGCAGGGAGGCAGGATCCACAATAAGGGGATCATCACTGTTTATCGCTGTTGCCTCTCCCATGGATTCGGGGCATGGCACGAGGATGTTATATTCCCCTTTGGCTATCAGGGGAATTCCATCCTCTCGGAACGCGTTGCTGACTAGGGCTAGAGTCGCCGCGATAATGAGGACTAACAAGGCATCACGGATCATGAGTAAAACCTTTATATGTTGAACCAAAATAATGGACGTATTCCCTGTAGCTTATTACAGGATACTCCTCAAATAACAGGTAGAGATAAGCGTTTCGGTGACTATTCAAAAGCTGATAAGAATCATTTTTTAAGAGTGAGTATAGGAGAGTATTGAATTGTATGTCAAGGGGAACATAATGACACAATGTTTTGGGCAAATACCGTGAACCCGGTGATGAAACAAGCGGTTATTTTGAAAATACTCCTAGTGTCGTGTCTCAGAAATATCTTAAATCATTTTTCAGGTTCTATGACACGGGGGGTATGGGGGCCTCTTTGAATCTGTGCAGCGGGTACTTATTATTCAAGTTTATTCGGGGATACGATACTAGTTTCATCGGGCTCCAAAAAGCGAAAAGAGTGGGGTTAGATATGGAATTCATGGTTAAATTTGGAGGAATTGTGTCTTGACTTTTTCTTTGTATTCTTGTATCGTTATGCTAAGTATGTGATTTTATCAATGATTTCAAATACTCTGCTGTAGAGTTGGAAGTGTTACTGAGGTTTCTCTGTATGGACCCATATACGGGATAGAAGTGAAACTGAGAACTTTTTGACTGTTATTAAATCTTATACTTCAGTCAAAGGAAAAGGATTAGGGTTGTAGCATAGGATCGTGCTTTCTGATGGATTTTTCAATAAGGCATCTGAGCAGAGCTACCGCTCGCGTCGGATGCCTTATTTACTTTGTGTGAATGGATCAGAAGAGAATGAAAATTCATCTTATCAATGGTGAAGGCAAAGAGATCGAGGCCACATCCATTTCAGCCCTAGAGGCTTTGGAAGAGCTCCATGTCGTGGGTTTGGAGAGGGTAGTGGCCGCCAGGATCAACGGAGAACTCAAGGATCTATCCGCACGAATAGATTCTGACGATAGTCTGGAACCTGTTTTCCTTGATTCAGAAGATGGACTGGACATCATGCGCCATAGCACTTCCCATGTGATGGCGGAAGCCGTTAAGGAGCTTTTCCCAGGCGTCAAGGTGACCATCGGCCCTGCCATAGAGAATGGCTTTTACTATGATTTTGATTATGAACGGCCGTTCAAGGAAGAGGACCTTTCCAAGATTGAAGAAAAGATGAAGGAAATCATCAATGCTGATCTACCTTTTGAAAGAAGGGAAATGACCAGCCAGGAGGCGATCGCGTTATTTCAAAAAGGGGGAGAAGACTATAAGATCGAAATCATAGAGGATTTGGGTGAAGAGAGGGTTTCTGTTTACACTCAAGGGAGTTTCACCGACCTCTGCCGTGGCCCGCATCTTCCATCGACCGGTAAAATCAAAGCCTTTCGATTGACGAAAATGGCAGGTGCATATTGGCGTGGTGATGAGAAGAGGCCCATGCTGAGTCGAATCTATGGTGTGGCATTTGCCGATCCCAAGGCATTGAAGAAACATCTTCAGAAGATTGAAGAGGCCAAGAAAAGAGACCATGTGAGGTTGGGAAAGGAACTCGAGCTTTTCAGTACCCATGAAGAAATCGGTTCTGGAATGATTGTTTGGCATCCGAAAGGGTACATACTTCGTCACATTTTAGAGGATTTTGAAATTCAAGAACATCTGAGACGTGGTTACGAAATCGTCAAAGGCCCTCTGCTCCTGAAGACTGAGTTGTGGCAGAGATCCGGACATTACGATAACTACCGTGAGAATATGTACTTCACCGAGATTGATGAGCAGTCCTATGGTATCAAACCGATGAACTGCTTGGCCCATATGTTGATTTACAACTCCAAGATGCGGAGTTATCGAGACCTGCCTAAAAGATATTTTGAACTGGGACTTGTTCATCGTCATGAACGCTCCGGGGTATTACACGGCCTTCTGAGAGTCAGAGAGTTTACACAGGATGATGCCCACATCATATGTACACCGGATCAGCTGGACGGCGAGATCAAGGGGGTTCTTGATTTTGTAAGGGATGTCATGGGTATCTTCCAATTTGAATATGAACTCGAGATCAGCACACGTCCTGAGAAATCCATTGGCTCTGAAAAGGACTGGAATCGCGCAACAGACGCCCTTAAGAAAGCGCTGGATGATCATCATATGCCGTATCAGATCAATGAAGGGGATGGCGCTTTTTATGGACCCAAAATCGATGTGAAGCTGAGGGATGCCTTGGAGAGAGAATGGCAGTGTGCAACCATTCAGTGTGACTTTACCATGCCCGAGAGATTTGATCTCTCGTATATAGATAAAGACGGACAGAAGCATCGACCGGTCATGATTCATCGAGTGATTCTGGGCGCCATGGAAAGATTCATTGGCGTGCTCATAGAACACTATGCGGGAACTTTTCCAACCTGGCTTTCTCCTGTACAGGCCATCCTCCTTACCGTGACGGATCGAAATATCCCTTACGGAGAAAAAGTGTTGAAATCCTTAAAAGAAGGGGGTATAAGAGCCAAGGGGGATTTTCGAAACGAAAAGCTTGGACTGAAGGTTAGAGAGGCCCAGCTTCAGAAGATTCCGTATATGCTCATCATCGGCAACAAGGAGCAAGAACAGAAAGGTCTTACACCGAGATTGAGAACCGGCGAAAATCTTCCGTTTATGGCCGAGAAGGCTTTTATTGATTTAATTCACGAGGAGCAGAGGCAAAGGAGGTAGCGGCGATAGCAAAGAAGATTGATTCTATTAGAGTGAACAATAGGATACATGCAAAGACAGTGAGATTGATTTCCGTTGATGGGCGTCAGCTGGGTATCGCGGGCATTCGGGATGCACTGAATGCCGCTATGGAGGAAGGGCTGGATCTCGTTGAAGTAGCCCCGAACTCAGATCCCCCCGTTTGTAGGATCATGGATTACGGCAAGTTCAAGTACGAGGCGAGCAAGCGGGAGCAAAGTACTCGAAAGAAGGGAAGGTCTTCACAGCTAAAGGAGATTAAGCTCAGACCACATACTGAAGAGCATGATCTGGGTTTCAAGATAAGGAATATCAAGAAATTCCTGGCCAAGAAAGACAAAGTGAAGGTGACTGTGGTTTTTCGGGGAAGAGAACTGGCTTACAAAGACGCGAGTGTGGAACTCCTGAAGAGGGTTGAGGAGGAAGTCATTGAAGAAGGAACGGTAGAACAGCCCCCAAAACAGGAAGGCCGCAACCTGACTATGGTCATTGTCCCCAAGTAGGGACTTAAGAAAAAACAAACCATGCGCCTGGTCTTCGGTCAGGTGTAGCAAATGGCGGGAGAAAATATTGCCTTGTCAATGGAGGAAAAACCGCCAAGTTTTCAAAGGATGGAGATTCGAGTATGCCAAAAATAAAAACCAACCGCGGAGCAGCCAAAAGATTCAAGACCACGGGTTCGGGAAAGGTTGTACGTAATAAGGCTTTTGGGAACCATATTCTTACGAAAAAGACGACTAAAAGGAAGCGTAGTTTACGTAAATCGGCCCTTGTAGATTCTACCAATTTGCAGAAGGTGAACAGGCTTATCCCTTATGCATGAATGGATATCGGGATCTGACTGGAAATCCGAGGCTTGAAGGTCTGGGATTTTTTACATTGTATACGGTAAAAGACTGTGGAGTGAGGTTTAATTATGCCAAGAGTGAAAAGAGGCTTTAAAGCCAGGCAACGAAGAAACAAGATACTCAAAGCCGCAAAAGGCTTTAGAGGCGGTCAGAGTAGGCTTTTTAAAACAGCCGCCATCGCCATCAACAGGGCGGGAATGTTTGCTTACCGGGACAGAAGGACTAGGAAGAGGGATTTTAGACGGCTCTGGATTTCGCGGATTAACGCGGCAGCCAGGGACAATGGACTGTCTTACAGCACTTTCATTGGGGGATTGCACAAGGCGGGGGTTAGTTTGGATAGAAAGATTCTCGCCGACATGGCTATAAATGATCCTGCAACCTTTTCAGAAATAGTAAGAGTGGCGAGGCCCTCCGTTTCTTGAGCCATGAGAATATGCAAATGATCCCGTGCATTGCGTCGGTCTGTGGGGCAAGTGCAAAGGAAGTCTGATGCCCTCAACCGGAGACATGATATGGGAGAAGGCCCCGTTTGGCTTTGGTTCAGACGGGGTTTTTGGTTCATTCACCTTCGCCAGGATACCCTGCAGTTTGTTGCAGGGGGATCAGCCTTTGCATAAAGCTACGGCTTGACATGATGGCGAGGTGACCCGCCGAAGCTACGCATGCCCTCCGCAGTCGCCTGCTACAGAGGATGGAAAGGCGGGTCAGCTTCGACGAATTCAGCTTCGATGCCCCGTAGCTTGCTACGGGGAGTTTCATTGTTTACTGCGACTGTAATTGATTGTCAGAGATCCGTTCCTAATGGATTTTCCAAAAATCCATTTGCTATGCAAATTCAGCCGGTCACTGATCGCACCGGCTGATTTGCGGTAATGAACAAGGACAAATCAGCAGAACCAGCTGATTTGTAGTGATGACCGAGCGAAAGCATGAAAGAAGAACTCCTTGAAATTGAGAAAAGGGCGTCCGATGAGATTGAGACCATACGCGATCTTTCTGAATTGGAGCAATTACGGATTACCTACCTCGGGAAAAAGAGTGTAGTTACTTCCTCAATGAAGCAGTTGAAGGCTTTACCCCCGGAGGAACGACCCGAGGTGGGCAAGTTGGCCAACCGGATTAAAAATCGTTTACAGAAGCTTCTTGATGAGGCACGGAATAGGTTAGAGTCTGGAAAGACATCGGACGATTCTCTTATGGATGTAACTCTTCCTGGGCGGGAACCAGCCAGAGGCACACTGCACCCGATTACACAGGTGCTTAACGAAATCTGTCACATATTTGTGAGAATGGGTTATTCCGTTCTCTCAGGACCAGAAGTTGAACTGGATTATTATAACTTTGAGGCCCTTAATTTTCCAAAAGATCACCCAGCCAGGGATATGCAGGATACCTTGTACGTCTCAGACAACGTGGTTCTAAGAACTCACACATCTCCCATGCAAGTCCGTGTCATGGAATCTCAGCCACCGCCTGTGAGTGTGATTATTCCCGGGAAGGTATATCGGAGGGATTCCGATGTGTCTCATACCCCCATGTTTCATCAGGTGGAAGGCCTTCTTGTGGACAAAGGGGTGACTCTCGGGGACTTGAAAGGGAGCCTCACCAGCTTTGTCCATCAGATGTTCGGCAAGGATACGGCTTTGAGGTTCAGGCCCAGCTTCTTTCCTTTTACTGAGCCTAGTGCAGAGGTGGATATTCGATGTGTCATATGCAAGGGAAAGGGTTGTCGTACCTGTTCCAATACAGGTTGGCTGGAGATATTGGGATCAGGCATGGTGGATCCAGAGGTGTACCGCTTTGTTGGGTATGATCCGGAGGTCTATTCCGGGTTTGCCTTTGGCATGGGAATAGAGCGGGTTGCCATGCTTAAATATGGAATCGATGATATTCAGCTCTTCTTTAAGAATGACATAAGATTCCTTAGACAGTTTTGATAGGGGAGTTGAGAGCGTATGCGTGTAAGTATAAACTGGCTGAAAGATTATGTGAATATAGATATCTCCCCTCATGATCTGGCAGAGCGCTTGACCATGGCCGGCCTTGAAGTTGAAACCCTCGATCCTGTAGGACACTCCCTTCAAGACATTGTGGCGGCAAAAATACTGTCTGTAACACGTCATCCTGATGCGGAGCGGCTCTTTCTCTGTCGTGTGGATGCAGGCCATGGAGAAATACCTGTAGTCTGCAGTGCCCCCAATCTGGAAGAGGGGACATTGGTTCCCATGGCTCTCCCGGGCACTGAACTCCCGGGAGGACTGAAGGTCAAGGAAAGTTGGATAAGAGGTGAACGGTCAGAAGGGATGCTCCTGGCAGAAGACGAGATGGGACTGACCGATGATCACACAGGCCTAATGATTCTGCCCTCGGACCTTAATCCTGGAGATCGAGTCTTCCATACCCTCTCCCTGGAAGATTGGGCACTCGACGTTGCCATAACACCGAACCGACCGGACTGTGCATCGGTTATCGGTATCGCCAGAGAGATTGCAGCCATTACAGGGCAGAAACTGAAGCGACCTGAAATAAGGGTCACCACTTCCTCTACCCCTATCGAAGATCTTACTCAGGTGACTGTTGATGACCCCGGGGGATGCCCTCGTTATGCGGCAGGTATCATTAGAGGAGTGGAACCAAGACCGTCTCCGTTCTGGTTGAGATACCGTCTTCATGTCTCAGGTATGAGGGCCATCAACAATATTGTGGATGTTACCAATTATGTTTTGTTGGAAACAGGACATCCTCTTCATTCCTTTGATTACGACAGACTGAAAGGAAACAGGATCGTCGTTCGTCGGGCGGAAGAGAACGAGGTCTTTATGACTTTGGATGGGCAATCCCATAACCTGAATGCCGAAATGCTCATGATATGCGACGCTGAGAGGGCCGTGGCCGTCGCAGGGATTATGGGAGGACTCAATTCAGAGATTTTTTCAGGATCGACCAACGTATTAGTCGAGAGCGCGTTCTTCGATCCGGTGACCATACGTAAAGGAGCAAAGAGACTCGGCATGTCCACAGAGGCATCCTATCGGTTTGAAAGAGGCGTGGATATTGAAAGCGTATCCATCGCCCTGGAGAGGGCTTTGATGCTCATGTATCAACTGGGCGGAGGAGAAATTGCCAAGGGATTTATTGATGAGTACCCGAAACCCTATATCCCTTCCGTGATCAAGCTGAGGATTGATAAAGCCAACAGTCTACTGGGATCATCAATATCCTGTGAAAGGGCTGTGAAACACCTAAGGGCCTTGGAAATGGAAGTGGAGAAATTGGATGCCGACATCCTTCAAGTTACTCCTCCCACATTTCGTGTTGACCTCACTCGAGAAGTGGATCTTGTGGAGGAAGTAGCTCGAATGGAAGGGTTCGATAAGATCTCCGTGACCTGTCCAAGCATAAAACCCTCTGATGAAGTGGAACCTCCAGAGCAAGTCATGGTCGCGACCTTAAGAGAAACCATGGTGGGGCTGGGTTTCAACGAGGTCATTAATTACAGTTTTGTTTCGCCGGATACCGCTGATTTACTCATCGCGGGAGAAGAAAGCCCACTCCGATCTTTTGTCCCGATCTTGAATCCACTTACCGTAGATCAGTCTGTTATGAGAACCTCACTGGTTCCCGGGGTCCTTGAGACGGTCAGGACCAACGTGGCATACGGGGTGAAAGATCTAAGACTCTTTGAATGGGGAAATGTATTTATCCATACTGAGGCCGATGCGCTTCCCCATGAGAAGCCTTTTCTTGTCGCTGTAATGACCGGGCTATTCAATCAGAAACAGTGGTATTGCGAAGAAAGGAGTGCAGATTTCTTCGATATCAAGGGTATCGTCGAGGTTTTGTTAAAAACACTGGGTTTCCATGGTGCTCTTTTTAAGAGGAGTGAGATGCCTCCCTACTACAATCCCGAAAACTCATCCAGCATTTATCTCTCAGATAGTGTAATAGGAACCGTGGGTCAGGTACTACCAAAACTCATGGTTGACTCAGATTTGGAGACCCTAACGGCCTATCTCTTTGAACTGGACATTAGAGCTTTGTTGGAACAGACACCGGAACCCATAACTTTTAAACCACTGCCTAAATTTCCGGCGGTCTTTAGAGACATTTCCTTGATTGTTCAGCGAAAGGTGGAGAGCAGCAAGATCCAGGAGATTGTAAAAAGAGAGGGTGGAGATCTCCTGGAATCCGTCCATCTCTATGACCTTTATGAAGGGGGGAAGATCGAAAAGGCCGAAAAAGCCGTGACTCTTAGAATCTGTTACAGATCAAAGGAAGGGACTTTGGAAGGCAAGGAAATCAACCGGTTACATGAAGAAATTATCCAGAGAATCAGAAGAGAGATCGGCGCGCGATTACGAGAGGGGTAGGTAAAATTGGAATACGGACACCGTAACACCCAATGGAAACTGTCCGGTACGATCGGAATGTAAGGAGCTATGGATATGGGCGAAATCCCTGAAGACAAGAAGTATTTTCGGATAGGTGAAGTGAGTCGTATCATCGGTGTTCGGCCATACGTGCTCAGATACTGGGAGAGTGAATTCCCTCAAATCAGGCCCCATCGGGCCGACTCCAAACAGAGAACTTATCAGAAGAGAGATCTGGAGATCATCTTTGAGATCAAGAAACTCCTTTATGAGGAAAAACTGACTATTGAAGGAGCCAGAAGAAGACTGAAAGCAAAGAGGTCCGAGAAGCAGGTTTCTGTGGACCAAGAATTCCTTAGAGAGATGCGGAACGAACTTCAGGAAATTCTCAGGACCCTCGCCTGAGACGGGTTTTCCTGTAGCCCCATGTCTCAACCATTGTTCAACAGATAAAGATCTCCACAGGCGTCTTGCTTATCAGGCGACATCCTTCCTCCGTTACCAAAAAGACGCTCTCAATTCCCGCTGAGAACTCATCTTGAAAGACCATTTTGGGCTCTAGAGCAATGGTCATACCGGGAAGTAAAAGGTCCTCTCTGCCCTTGGCGATAACCGGGGCCTCCACTAATTCAAGTCCGACAGCATGTCCGATGAATGTGACTTTATACCCAGGCGGGCCGAGAAACTGTTCCTCGTAACCCAGGAATTTGGCCTTGGCGTGGGATATTTCATAGAGCTCTCCTGTAGCAATCCCCGGCCTCACCTTCTCTAGAACCGTGTTATGTATTTCTATTTCTGCCTTACACGCTTCCATAACCTTACCAGACATGGGGCCTATGCTAAACATCCTGGTTTCATCCATGTGGTAGCCGTTTAAGACAGATGAAAAATCCACCATGATCGGTTCATTGGCTTCCAGCGTCTTGTGGCTTGCCCCACATGGAAAAGCAACAGAGGTCCCTTCTCCGCTGACCGGCGAGTCCAACAGACCCACCATCCCGCCACTCTTTCCACTCAGCACATGCCAGGAATAACCTTCGGTCTGGTAGTCCCTTACTCGTAACATGCCACCATGGCCAAGTCTGCGTGCAAAGGCCTCGTACATGGACGCGAACTCCATTTCCGTAAGACCGGGACGAATCGCTGTTTTCATATATTCAAAGGTTTTTTGGCTGAGTTCAGCGGTTCTCTCGATTTGCTGTACCTCCCAATTCGACTTCACCATACGGACTTTCCGGATGAGGGCAGAGCCATCCACAACCTCCTGAACAGGGAAGAGCGTGCGATAGAAATTGAAATCCTGTACCGGGATGACATCGAATTCAAAAGCCAAAACGCGTGGTAATTCGCCGAAGAAATCAGAGATGAGAGATGGAACGTCCCTGATGGACTCTATTTTAACTAGGTTTTTGATAGAAGACTCTTTCTGGGCCCTGGGCATATACCTCTTTACGCAAAGGAGCGGTTCACCTATGGCAGGCATATACAGAAAAGCACTCTGGGCCGTTCCTGTGAAATAGAGGAGGTCAGCCCGTTGAACAATAAAAAGGCCATCCACACCATTCTGCAGGAGTTCTTCCTGTATTCGGTGTTGTCTCCAATCGATTTCACTGGTTGGAAATCTAAAACCTTCAGACATTGTTGGTATTCCGATCCTTTCCTCATTAGAAACACACATGGGATACCATAATCGGCTCCTTTGTTGTCATCCCTTATACCGGGATCCCTAAAGGTTTTCCAGAATTTTCTAGAAGCAGAACAGCCGAGTTTTTCTCCTAGGACAGAAGGCGAATGGTCATCGAATGAGCTTTTTCCTGTTAGGGAGTACTCCATCTGCAAAGCTTTTAAAAAGGCTATATGATTGAGACTGTCCTTAGTGAGAAGAACCTCGATTGAAAGGCCTCAGTCCTAAATCCACCATCTAATATGGAGATATTCTTTCAAATCAAGTGGTTTGGGCTTATCCCTGATCACCATTAAGGTATTAGATGTAAGGCGCCGAGGATCGACAACTGAGGCGTATAGCAATACGCCGCAAGGAGGAGCGATCGAAAGCAACGCAACAGATGATGCCTTGATGGTGAATCAGGGCAGTGTATGATGGTTGCCAAGAACAGGTGCCTTTGGTATGTTTTGAATCATGTCACTTAAACTCAAGAAACTGAAATCGTTTCACGGACGAAAAGGCCCACTTCTGTTGATTATCATGGACGGCATTGGGATCGGCCGACCGGACGAAAGTAATGCCGTGTACGTGGCGAAAACGCCTACTCTGGATCGGCTTTTCGAATCAGAACTATACACTCAACTCCAAGCGCATGGTACGGCAGTAGGACTCCCTACGGATAAGGATATGGGAAACAGTGAGGTCGGACATAATGCCTTGGGTGCAGGGCGGGTATTTGATCAGGGTGCGCGTCTGGTCAATAAGGCTTTTGAGACCGGCAGCATATTCCAGACAGAACTCTGGGGCCGAATTATTGATCGTGCCAGGAAGGGTGGAACCGTTCATTTTCTAGGTCTCCTTTCTGATGGCAACGTCCACTCCCACATCGATCAGTTATACAAACTCATCAACCAATGCGCTAAATTGGGATTGAGGAGGGTTCGTGTTCATGCTCTCCTTGATGGTCGGGATGTAGGCGAGAGGTCTGCACTCGATTATGTGATGCCCACCGAGAAGAAACTGAGAGAAATTTCAGAAATCAAGGGACTGGACTACGCTATAGCATCGGGCGGTGGCCGGATGAGGGTCACCATGGATCGCTATGAGGCTGATTGGGATGTCGTAAAAAGGGGATGGGATGCCCATGTTTTGGGAAAAGGTCGGTTCTTTCGGAGAGCAGAAGAAGCGATCAAAACTTTTTACGAAGAAGATCCGAATATGACAGATCAGTACATGGATTCTTTTGTGATAACCGATGATTCTGGTCATCCGGTGGGGCCCATTGTGGACAATGATGCGGTTGTTTTCTTTAACTATAGGGGAGACCGTGCCATCGAGATATCCCGGGCCTTTACAGAGAAAGATTTCAGCGCCTTTGACAGGGGAGGGGATCTACCTGATATCCTCTATGCCGGTATTATGGAGTATGATAGCGATTTGCATATTCCGCCTCTTTTTTTAGTGCAACCCCCTGACATAGACCGAACCATCAGTGAATATCTTTGCACCGACGGGATAAAAATGTTTGCTGTCTCAGAAACCCAAAAATATGGCCATGTTACATATTTTTGGAATGGTAACCGCTCAGGCTACTTTGATAGAGAACGGGAGTCTTATATGGAAATTCCCTCCGACAAGATTGAGTTTGATAAGGCCCCGAAAATGAAGGCCTTGGAGATTAAGGACAAAGCCGTTGAGATGTTGAAACAGGGTCAATATCGATTTGGTCGTCTAAACTTTGCCAATGGAGATATGGTTGGGCATACAGGCGTCTTCCAGGCGACGGTTACTGCCGTAGAAACGGTGGATGAATGTGTTGGGGATCTCTTGGAAGTCATTAGGCAATTGGAGGGGATCGCCGTGGTCACATCAGATCATGGAAACGCGGACGAGATGTTTACCGTTGACTCAAAGGGCGGAAAAAAGACCAAGACATCTCATACCTTGAATCCCGTTCCCTTCGCCATATACGATCCTCTTTATCAAGGGGAGTATGTGATGGCCGACATCGAGAGCCCAGGCATTTCCAATATCTCCTCCACCCTATTGAACCTCTTGGGTTACGAAAAGGTCGCGGATTATAATCCTTCCTTAATCAGACTGAAAACTACCTAGAATGGAATTTTCAGAATAAGCTGTTTTTATCGCAAATCCAGGGGTCCTAAACCCTTTTCCCAAGCGCTCCTTCTCTACAACGCTAATATGCCCTATTTTAGTTAAATACTTGAGTTTTTCCCTCTACATGCTATATAATAGTTGGAATGAACAGGAAGACAGAGCTTATTGAAAGAGCGGCCATCGCGTTACTCGCTGCTCTTCTTGTATTTAATGCTATACTCCAACCAAGTATGCAGTCTGCGGCGGCGCTTGGCATTTGCGGTGTCCTTATCGTCTTGACTTTGTTTAGTCAACGCCAAAGACGAAACTCTACGCTTTATCTATCCTCCAGTTTGTTAATGTCTCAGAGTCTGTTAAATCGAGACCAAGAAATCGAGCTGCTTACCGACCGTCTTGTGTTGGCTGTCGAGGATATGATCAATAAAAATCCTGACAGCGTGAATCCCTTTAAACGTGCTGTTGTGAGGCAAGAACTCCATCGGCGCCTCGGGAATATTTTCGATGAGACGACTTCTCATCCACTGGATGGTCAGAGCATAGAGGCGACGATTCTTCTTTCTGATCTTCGCGGTTTTAGCTTCATGACTAAGGGTTGCTCTGCACAAGAAGTCGTTGGAATGCTGAATCGCTATTTCACCTGTATGTGTGAGATCATCTACGATTGCGGGGGAACGGTAGACAAATTCATGGGTGATTCCATTATGGCCCTTTTTGGAAATCCCCGTAGCGGCGGGAAGGAAGTTGAGTATGCAGCCTGCTGTGCGGCGCGGATGCAGATAGCCATGGATGCCTACAATAAAGAAAACGAAAAGCTCGGTTTGCCCAACCTGTATATGGGGATAGGGATCAACACTGGAGAGGCCGTGATCGGCAAGATCGGTTCCGACCTCTATAGCGACTACACGGTTGTCGGTGATGAAGTCAATCTGACATCCCGCGTAGAGGCCCATTCTTTGCGAGGCCAGATCCTTTTGAGCGAGAATACCTATGAAAGAATAAAGGATCTCATTCAGGTGAAAGAACCCATTTCTATTTCGGTTAAGGGTAAAAGTGAACTTATCCCCCTTTACGAACTCCTATATATTGGGGAACCATATAATCTTCGAGTCCCTGATCGAGAAGCTCGGAGAACCCGTCGGGTTGATGTGAATATACCATTTGAATTTCAGATTTGTGAAGGCAGGGTTGTTCGTTCGGGCGTGCATGAGGGACGCATTTTAAATATTAGCGCGGGTGGCATGTTTGCTTCGACTCCTGTTGAGGTGGCACCTTACTCCAATGTTCGATTCAGGCTCAAGGTCGATGTTCTCGGCATGGAAAGCGCCGATATATACGGCACTATTCTGAGAACAAGAAGGAACACGGGATCCTATGAGATGAACGTGGAATTTACTTTGATCGACCCCGGAGACCGTAATCTCATCAAGATAATGGTAGACCGGATCGTGAGTGCGGGATTGTCTGCCGCCTGAGACCTCAATGCCAAGTCTTCATCTTTCACTTGAAGATTCTTACCGAAAGCTCTTTCCTCTTTTCCATTCTCTGATTTGCGGATAGCCCCCGACTCCTGTAGATATAGATCATTCTTTTCATATGCAGTTATGAAGCCGGGGTCCAGCCGCCGCCGAGGGCTTTGTACAGTCTGATGAGATCCTGTGCAATATTGCCTCTGCTTCCAACCTGGCTTTCCTCAAATATGAGAAGGTTCCGCTGAGCATCGAGAACATCCAGAAAATCCACTAGGCCGGAATCAAACCGTTCATTCACGGTTTCAATCGCGGATCGGGCTTGATTCGCGCCCATATCCAGTATCCGGTAGCGTTTATGCTCCTCTCCATATGCAATAATCGCGTCCCGGACTTCCTTGATGGCATCCAGGACGGTGGTTTCGTATTCAATCAGGTAGCGTTCCTGAATAGCGCTCTGGATTTCAATCTGTTCCCGGATTTTGCCGCGATTGAAAATGGGAAGACTGATAAAGGGCGTAATGCTGGCCGTGAGGCTGTCGTCGGAAAAGAAGGCATCCGTAGATGCAGCCGTCATACCCAAGAATCCGCTTAGTCTGAAAACGGGGTAGAGATCGGCCGTGGCCACGCCAACCCTGGCGGTTTGGGCCGCCAGGATTCTCTCGGCATTTCGGATATCGGGCCTACGGCGCAGGATATCGGCCGGAATACCTATGGCGATTTCAACTTCGGAAATCGGAATAGGACCCGGCGTCGACAGTTCCTCATGCAGAGTTCCGGGCAATTCTCCCAGCAGTATGGCAAGAGTATTCAGGATTTCCTCAATGCTTATCCTGTAAGCGGGAATTCTCGATCGTGTGCTTTCAATATTGTATTGGGACTGTTGCACTCGCAGAAATCCGATCAGTCCTGCAGCTTCCTGGTCCGCCAGAATCCTCAGCACACTTTCCTGTAATTCCAGGTTACGATTGACAATTTCCAGTTGCTGCTGCAGGGTTCGGAGCCGTACGTAGTTGCTTGCGGTTTCGGAAATCAGGCTGATCAGGACGCTTCGATACCCCTCTTCGGATGCCTCGAGTTCGGCGGTGGCGGCTTCAATACCTCGGCGTATTTGGCCAAACAAGTCGATTTCCCAGGATGCGTCAAAACCTGCATTGAAATAGTCGCTTCCTGTAGAGAAAACCTCAGGATCCGGGTCCTCGGCAGTGGGAGTTCCGGACTGACTTCTGCTGTACTGCGCGGATCCTGTTACAATAGGAGCGAGCTGCTTTCCGGCAACGCCCAACGCGGCCCGGGATTGCCGGATCCGGGTCAAAGCGATTTTCAGGTCTTTGTTATTGGAAACCGCTCTTTCCAGGAGGTCGCTCAGTATTGGATCATCCAGGGTCGTCCACCATCGCGCAAGCGTCTCCGTATCGGCAGTCGCTTTTTCCGTGCCCTTCTCCGCCCCAATGGACGGCCATGCCTCGGGCATTTCGATCCGCACAGGCCTATAATCAGGACCGACGGTGCACCCCATGTTAATGGCGAGCAGGAGTACGATAACTATTTTAATGCTATTATGAAATTCTCTCATGGTTGATATACGGAAGAATCATTTCTATTAATTGAGTGTCCACTGCCGATTGCTTTATTGCTCAGCCTGGGTTTAATACAGTGCCGCTTGCGGCGGGGTAGTTTATTCGAACAGATAAAACCTTGCCCTTTGGGCAAGGTCAGAGTTCATAGGCT
>CAZFMX010000007.1:19034-70579 GCA_964520425.1 uncultured Desulfobacteraceae bacterium | reverse complement strand
TTTAAGTGTTATACAACAATATAACACTTAAACACCAATGTCAAGCATTTTTTTGAAAAATTTGTATTGGGAGGTCGAAAATCGGTGGGAATGAAATCCGAAAAGATAAAAATAGTAATATAATTAGGCACAACCATCTCATAACGGGAATGGACGATCTGACAGCAAGGCTTCTTACGCATTCTTCTTGACACCCTTTAGGAGAAGACTCTAACCTGCGAGGCGATGAGTGGGCTGACCGGCCTCTCATTGAGTGATGTGAAGGTCAAGGCCACAAAGGATCCTTTATGACGGAAGATGTGAGAGAAAAAGCCTCTCTCGATCACGAGGCGGTTGTGTCTCTGAACTTTATCAGGGATCCGGGTAATTTTGTCTTTCGAAGACACTACAGACAAGGATTGCGATCCCACATCATGGAAGTGTTGAAGAGAATGGACGTGGCTCGGGAAAGGAACGGCATTGAGATAGACGGCATCAAACGGTTTCCTCGAGCCGAACCGACCAAAATGCTCAGAATATTCAGGACGAAGTTCAAAAGACTGGAAGAGGCCATTGAAGAGATTGGAACGGTGAAGATGATTGAAAAGTACTTGGGTCCCGATCACATCGCGGCATCCAATGAATTTCTTGTGGATTATATGTTCAGAGGAAAACGGGACTTTCTGCTTTGCGGTCTCCAGGAATACATAGAGGGAGAAGTATTGGATCCATGGGGCTTGATCACGAGGGCACACTTGACCAGACTTCTTGCTCGCATGAACAAGGGATCGGGAGATCGGTCACAAAAGAGCAAGGAGCTTTGGATTCAAAAGATCCGGATAGGAGTGGAGAGGTTCATAGAAGGTGTAAAGAGAATGATATTTGAAGCCGGACACATCCCTGACCTTGCCGGCGTAGGAAATATCCTTCTCACCCCTGCCGGAAACGTCAAACTTGTAGACATCAACAATGTCACCAAGGTCTCATTTGAGCCCAGGATCGAAGTTGATGACAAGGGGTATCCTGTCTGTGATACATCCATCAAGGCATTATCTTTGCTTGAGGAAAAGGTGTTGGAGAGATCCGTTGATATGAAGGAAACCATATACGGCACCTTTCTTGACGCGCAGAGGATGAAAGAAGTCAGGATTCTCCAGGAGCAATTCAACTCTTCCATGGGATATCGATAGATTTTCTCTTTTCTCTTTTAACTGTTGACTGCTTAGCTAGTGCACATCCAGAAAATCGTGGTTTCTGGGTAGAGCTTTCAGCGGTCAGCGATCAGCTGTCAGTTAAGTCTTGATATTTCTGATATCTTTCGCTGAATGCTGATGGCTAATAGCGTTCATTAAAAAACGAATGTTTTGGATGGACACTAGGAAGGCCGATACTGCTGAACCATGATAGTGATATAGGGTGGTATAGAGGCCAAGACGTAGACGACGAGCATCTCTGCCCCGCCGGCATTTGAGACGAGTAATACAAGAAAAAACAACGAAGCTGGAATACGTAAAAGGAGAGTTTTCTTCTTGACGTGTCTGCCTGTCCCTTGTCGCAGAATAGTGAGAGTCAATCCTATGGATACCACCCAGGCGACCCCGGCCATTTGGACTGAGGGGACATCCCAGTTGATCCACCGAAGTGCCCCCCACCATATGCCCAGGAGCAATAGGTGGGTTCCAATGACAGGAACCACGAGAGCTGATCCAATGCGCCTCTTCAAAGTACTTGGTATAGTTCCTTTTTCAAAGAACAGTGTGCAAAAAAGAGCAAAAATACCCCATCCGAGGATTCCGATGGGAGGGACATGGAATATTCCGGGTTCGTTCCAGGCCCACAGGTCGGCGTTGACCGCTACAGGTTCGATGAGTAAGGCGTCGGTACAGACGAGTGCGCCGGCAGCGAGAGGTTTGAGCTTGGGCCGTTGACCTGAGAGTTGGGATGCCAGATCCCATGAAGAATGAATAAGGACAGGCCAAATGAGGATAATTAAAACCGGTACATGGCCAAGGAACAGGCTCCAGGATGGATTGTAACTGTAAAAACCGTAGAATCGAATACAGGTTTCTTCAGTGATCCAGCATGCCATGGAGACAATGGTGGCTTTGAATAGGAACCTTGCGGCCCCGGCTTGAGCTATTGTATGGAAGAGGACATAGATGACGACGATGCAGAAAGCGGTTAGTTGAAGAAGGATCATGGCTAAAATCTCGCGCCAGGCAGATCAGCCAAAATCCAAAAGTGGAAGACCAGGAACAAAGCGACTCCCATCCACGTGATAAAGGTACAGTCTTTGGCAGAAATCCCACGCCTCAGGGCACGTTTATAAACAACATACTGAATCACAGGGGCTCCTGCCATGATATAGATGCGCCAGGGGACAAAGCCGGAGACATAACCTGCGGCAAGAACGATTATAGAAGAGAAGATTAGGCCGTCCACGATACGAATAGCCGTACGTTCTCCGTGTACGACAGGGTAGGTCCGAATTCCCGCCAGAGTATCCCCATTCACATCTCTCAAATCATATATGATTTCGTAGCTCAGTACAAAAAGCAGGAAGAAGAGGGCTGAGAAGACCACGGTAGCCCATGTGATGCCCGGTGGAAAGCTATGCAAACCCTTTTCCCAAGTCAGAGTGACAAGCGGGTATCCGAACACAGTCAATAGGAATCCAACCGCTGAAGCCGTGTTTTTCCAGAAATACTGCTCTTTCAGACGATGACCTCCAGGCAAAAGAGGCCAATTGTAAAACATACCCATAAGGTGGCATGTTATTCTGAGTCCGGTGATTGCGGGGTTGAATAGATGGACAACCACAAGAGAGATAAGCAGAAGGGTAAACCCTAGTTGGACGAGATGCCTTTGGTGTTTGGCAAGGAATTCAGTGCCGGGGATGGCGTTGGTGTTGTCTTCTTTGATGTCGACGGTGCGGTTAATCAGATTGACGAAGAACCAGTCAAACGCACACACTCCGGTAAGGAACCAGGGATAGTTTCCCGTAAAAAGCCAGCCAAATGTAAAGACACCCAGGGCCCCGATGGCTGTGATATGCCACCGGCCAACAACAGTGAAAGTACGCAACAATCCTTTCTCTCTCATTTGGCCCCCATCTTGGCATTCGCTAATCGTGAAGCCCAGGTCATTCGGGTCCTCCTCGCAGGAGAAAACATTTAATCATATCCTCTTGAATTGTCAATAATATCACGCTGGAGCGTGATATTATATCTTGACGGATTGGGGGTATACGGCTTAGGCTAGTTTCCATCTAGAAATGGTTTTTTTCCACAATCTCTTCGTCAAACTGCGGGATTAGTTGTGCGGCGTACTATTCGTATGCCTTCGCCCAATCCCTTTTTTTCCTTGACCTTGAGAAAAATTGCTCATTTTTGATCCGGAAACTACACGAGTGCCCACTTTGTATTTATGGATGGACACTAGAGTAATGCAGCATGTGAAAAAGGGAAGGAGAGAACCATGATCTCAGACATCATCAAGTATGTGACAACCGATATCTGGAGAATCCGTTCCAGAGAACTTCCCCGTTCGAGATTCTTTTTAATCACGATTCTGAGAATTCTCATTCTCTCTGTCCGGGGTATTATCGAAGATAAGGGCACGCTAAGGGCGTCTGCGTTGACGTTTTGGTCTTTCCTCTCTGTGGTTCCGTTTTTCGCTATGCTTTTTGGTATTGCCAAAGGGTTCGGTCTGGAAAAGAACCTTGAGAATCAGCTTATGGAAGGAATGCCAGGCCAGGAAGAGGTGGCTAGTTGGATAATTCAGTTTGCCAATTCCGCGCTAGAGACAACCCGAGGGGGTGTCATTGCCGGTGTAGGCGTTTTGATCTTGTTTTGGACGGTTATCAAGGTGTTTGGCAATATTGAGGCTTCATTTAACGGCATTTGGGGTGTTAAAAAGGGAAGACCTATCATGCGTATGATCACGGACTACCTTTCTCTCATACTCATATGCCCCTTCCTATTGATTGTCTCAAGCGCCGCCACGGTTCTGATCACGAGTCAGATAAAAACCTTCATGCAGAAAATCTCTCTCTTGGGTGCCATCGGGCCAATCATTTTTCCATTACTCAAGTTGTTACCCTACGCGGCAATATGGGTCCTCTTTATTTTCATGTATATCTTCCTGCCAAACACCAAGGTACGGTGGAAATCCGGCATCCTGGGCGGTGTTGTTGCCGGAACCCTTTTTGTCCTTTTCCAGCAGGCCTATCTTTTTTTTCAGATCGGTGTGGCCAAATACAATGCCGTATACGGGGCATTCGCAGCTCTATTTCTTTTTCTCCTTTTGCTCCAGGGTGGTTGGCTCATCGTACTCTTTGGTGCCGAAATATCTTTTGCCCATCAGAACGTTCATACCTACGAGTTTGAACCGGACTGCCTGGAGATCAGTCATTCCTTTAAGAGGCTTTTGAGTCTGAGGGTTGCCCATCTATTGGTCAAACATTTTTCAAATGGACGGAGATGGTGTGAGGAGTCCGAAATTTCACAAAAACTGGAGATTCCTATTCGTTTGACTCGTCAGATCCTGTATGAGTTGGTTGAAGCGGGAATCATCTCTCCTGTGAAGACAGAAGATGAAAGAATTAGTGCCTATCAACCGGCTCTGAATCCTGAAAAGACCACGATTAAGGTCGTCATAGACGCCCTTGAACAGCATGGAACAGACAATCTCCCTGTGCCACAAACTGAGGACCTGAAAAAGATCTCAGAGTCCTTGAAGACCTTTGATGAGATGATCGACAAATCCCCTGCCAATCTGCGTCTTGTTGATATCTAGCACCTCAAGGGGTTGTTCTGCACAAATTTGAAGCCGATAAAATCAAAAAGTAGCCCAAGTTTATTCTTGCAGATTCTTGCTTGGGCATTTCTCGTATGTTAAAATATTCGATAGTAAGCAATCCAATCAACGTATTTGCATTCAACTATAAGAACAATTATTGCAATTAATTGAGACTTCTAGGAGGTGGATATGAAAAAAACACTCTTAATAGCCGTTCTTATCCTTTTCAGCGATACATCCTTTGCTGAACAAGAAATCAGAATTGCATATCTCAATATCTCGCCATTCGTCATTTACAGTAGAGATGAAAAAGAAGTGACAGGAGGAGCACTCTATGAATTTCTTGAGCAACACATAGGACCTGAAATGGGAGTGAAATTTGTATGGGAGAGATCACCGTCGTCTATTCCGAGACAATTGGATTCAATAGAAAACAGATCAGTGGACGCGATTGCTTTGTTAACTTACACCCCTGAAAGGTCACAAAAATACGCATTCACAGCTACCCCATTCTTTTCTTCTTCACCTGCAATAGCGGTCTTGGAGAGCAATAAAATAGAGAAAGTTGATAAAGTTGAAGACATCCTCTCATTCAAAATTGGATATGGTCGTGATACTTATCTATCCCCGTTTATGCGGGATAAACGTTTAAATTTTGATCTGATTACTTCTAGTCATTTAAATGAACAAAACATTCATAAATTGATGCTATCCCTTATTGATGCTGTGTATGCACCTGACTCAGCAAGCCTTTTGGCTGTTATAAAAGGACTAAAATATGAAAATGACATAAAAGTAATCAAACTACCAGAGAATAAAAGTCCAAATCACGTCGTTTTTGCCAAAGATTTGGAATCGGTTGCAACACGTTATAATGAAGCGTTTAGAAAGATAGACGGGGAAAGAACATTCATGCAAATCATGAGCAAATATATCGATATTTCTAATTTATAGGAAAGAACGGTACATCTGGAAAACGAAAATAACTCATACTAAGCTTTCCATCTAGTCACCGCACTTATTAGTGTGAATGATTCTTGACGCTGCCGGTATGTTTTTGTTGTCAGAGCGAGGGCAGGGTGAAGGCAGATATGAAATGAAAATAGGGTTACCAGGTTATATCATAGATGCAAGTACTATCTCCCCTTTGTATACATTTAGTTTGGATGACTGTGCCATTTTCTTCACCTAACATTTTTAAGATCCCCAAAAAAACACCTTCCACTATTTTACAATTATACCCTGGCGAAGGAGCATCAACGATAATATGTTTGTCATCTGTTTTTAAAAAATTTCGTGGTATAACATCGGAACCCCTATGATTTTGTTTAAATGCTTCAGCTTCAAAAAGCAAGAAATCGAGTGGTGTTTTGAGGTGTGGTGGAAAACCCACATGTTGTTTTAATAAAGGATAGACTTTCATGCCATGTGTAATATATACTCTATCTCTTGTTGGAGAATATTCTGAATATATTTTCAGGGCTTCATTTAGTATTTCTACATCATAAAATTCATTAGGTTCAAGATCCTCATAATGTTTTCCTGTTTTCTGTAATACATAATCCGCAGCCTTTTTCTGTCCTTCTTCATAGAGCGTCATCAACAGACAAACTTGTGTTATCATCATACCTTTAATCTGTGCCATAAAATACCCCTTATTTTCTTTGAGTAATGTTGATTATTCTTTCAGAAAAATGCCCTATACAAATCCTCTCTAATACACCAAGATACCCCAATCAGAATAGATTCTAAACTAGCAACCATTATGTTTGTAGAAAAAATTCGCTAATTTGAACAGGGTACTCAAAATCTTGTTTGGAAATTTATCTTCAAAAAGACACATTTTCATTACTGTCCAAAATAAATCAAAATACGCCATTTTCACATGTAACTAGTTGATTTTACGTAACAGCTCTTGTATCTCAAAATTCAGGTTGCCTTAGGTCACATATGCTGTCCAAAAACTGCAACGGTTACAGAAAGATGCACTTTGAATAATAGGATCGTCAAAGAAGCTTCAAAACAGGCCTATTTGGTGATATCATAGCAGCTACAAGAGATTCTGGATACTTAATAGGCTCAAATGCTGTCCAAAGAAAAAACCGATTTTGGACAAGAGTGACACATTTTAAAACAATATTTATTAAATTAAAATTCAACCTATTTGTCAACCTATTTCAACTTGACGAATCGTTTATAATGTACAGATGATACGATAATAATAGCATATAGACAATGAAAGCAATTGAGGCTTTTTTCAATTGTCTTTTTCTTTTTATAAGGGACAAGTCACCAGTTTATTTTTATAAGAAGTGATATCCAAGAGCTACAGGTACCTCGCATATTTTAGAAGGTTCTTGTTGATGCGCAATCGATAATCGAGCTGAAAGAGTTCATTTCCTCTTTCATGGAAGGGAATAAAGACCAGTAGGAAGCCTTTCGGCCTTATCTCTATCTCCTCTAGTTTCGGAAAGAGGGATCTCTGGGGTTTCATAAAGCTGGCCAAGCCGAGCTTGAGGCTATCGATAGCCTCGGTAAGGGGCAGGGTGACCGGATAGTGCTGAGCCTTGGGAAATTCAGATATCCATTTTCCCTGGGGTTGGAACAGGGTGAGATTACACGAGAAGTGAAGGAAATCATCCGGTCGGACCTTAAAGGCCGGAGACCAGAAATAGAAAGGTATCTCTTTCCAATCATCCCTCACCACTTTGGGCAGGTTAGCGACTTTGATCAGATCTGCATATGAACCGAGGGGAATGCCGGAGACATCTGCCTGCATACGATAGAAGGGGAGGTATGTGACTTGATTGCTCTTCTCAAGTATAAAGACAAAAGGTATCTCCTTGAGCTTCTCTTTTCCCGGGTACCAAACGGAATGGCACTGGTCACAGATTAGGGCCAAGGAATCTCGTTGACCCTTGAGATCCCATCCACATCGTGGACATTGGGCAGGGATGAACCGGACACGCCACTCGGCTGCCCCACCCGGAAGAGCGAAAGGGTTGAAGTCATCCTGGGGTTGTAGAGAAACTGCCTTATTCAGAACTGCATCATACAATTTTCCATCTACATAGAAAGGGGCATAGATTTGACTCAGTGTCTCCCCGATGAAGTCCTGGTGAAAGATGGGCTTTGGAAGAGAGGCATTAAACCGTTCTTTAATGGAGCGTGTGATTTCTTCAAAAGAGATGTCCGGCTTGAGGAAGTATCCTTTGCTATCCGGCGAGAGGAATCGCAACTTCAAGGTCTGGCTGCGCAGTCCCAATGAAACGGGGAAATAGGATGACTGAAAGGCCTGGTAGCTGACGTCGATAATCCTATGTTTGATCCCGTTTGAGACACAGGAGAAGAGCAATCCCTTAAACCGCCAATAGGGGAAATAGATCAGTTCTTTGTTCTCCGAAGCATTGTCGGGCAGGACATAGCGGTAGACGCGGCTCATTAGGTAGGAATTGACCCTGCAGAACTCACAGTTGAAGAGATGGTCCGTCTCTTCCAGGGTAGCCGGTGCCCCACATTGGGGGCACTGAAACTCAATAAGGAGACTAGAACTTTTCACCGCACTGGTTGCAGAAAGAGGCTTCAGCTAGGTTTTCACTACCGCACTCGGGACAGAACTTCTCCTTGGGCTTTTCTTCTGCCGGGTGACCGCATCGAGAGCAAAACTTGGCACTGGGTGTCATGTTCTTTCCGCAGTTGGAACACTCATGAAAAACCAATTGCTGGTGGCCGCAATGGGGGCAGAATCTTGCGTCATGGGGAATGGTGTTTTTGCACTCGGCGCAGGGAACCCCTTGTGGGGCATCGGGGTTCTGCGGCGCTGGTTTTTTCCCGTCAAAGTATTGCGAAAACATGGCGGGCATCATGAATCCCATGCCCATCCCCATTCCCGGACCGGCTCCTCCTTCGGCCTCGGATGCCTTTTCCATGGCCATGGCCGCCTTCATCTGCATCAGCTTATTCATGTCTTCAAAGACGCCCATGCGGCTTCGGTCGTCAATGGCCTGCTGAACTTCGGGGGGAGGGGTGATGGAATTGATATAAATGTCTGTCAGACCGAGGCCAAAGTGTTTAAAATCCTCCTGAAGACGGTTGGCAAGGCCCTCTGAAAGCTCATCATACTTAGCGGGCAAGTTGAGGATCGAATCAAGGGTTTCACCCATATAATCATTGTACCTTGAGACGATGACTCGATTCAGATACTCCTCGATCTCTTCAGTTGTATACATGCCCTGGGTGCCGACCATTTTGTTGATAAACAGCAGGGGTTGTACCACCTGTAAGTTAAAAATGCCAAAGGCACGGAGTCGAATGAGTCCCAACTCAGAATCTCTGAACGCCACCGGGTCTCGGGTACCCCATTTGAGGTTGGTAAAGATTTTTAGATTAACGAAGTAGACTTCAGCCCTTAATGGGCTGGACATGGCCCACGGCAGACTGGCGATCTTGGTGAGAATGGGAATGTTGGCGGTCTTCAAGGTATGCCGTCCAAAGGCAAAGGCCTCTACGGCCTTGCCTTGATAGAAAAAGACGGCCGCCTGGCTTTCTCGAACCGTCAACTGGGCCCCGAATTTGATTTCTCCGGAGCCTTGCTCAGGAATGCGGTGAACAAGTTCCTTTCCCGTGTCGTCAAACCATTCTAAGACCTCTAAGAAGACCACGTTGTTTTTGCCCATGAATTGATTCCTCCCCTTTACCTCCTCTAGATCCGACTGGAATGGGTAAACGCCCATAATGTTTTGAGAATCCATGGGCGCGACTTATCTCGTAAAAGTTAGTTTATTTTAGTATAAATTAGCTTTTTTGTCAAAGGAAAAGAGAGAAAAAGGTTCTATGATGAGGGTACTCATTCATCGGAAGAAATTCAGATAATCGAATTCATTGAGTGGAAAAGAGTAGAAGGAGATATAAATTCGGAGCTGATCAAGAAGTGGTGGTTATGATGCAGCCGTTGTCATCCAAAGAAAGAGCCGTATTAGGAGGTTGCCATAGACGCCTGCCATTATGTCATCAAGTACAATACCTACGCCGCCAGGAACCTTTTGATCCAAGTAACGGATGGGGAAGGGCTTGAGAATATCCAATGTACGAAAGACAAGGAACCCGAGAATAAGAGAAAAAGGGGTGAGAGGAAGACCCAAGAGTGTGACAGTCATACCGGCTATTTCATCTATAACGATGGAGCTGGGATCTTTCCCTCCAATCAGCTCCTTCGCCTGTTGTGCGATGACTATAGCCACACTCGTCAAGACGAGTGTTAATAGGATCGCATAATCCAAGCTTATTCCGGACATTCCAAGGCATATCAAGAGCCCCGGCAGAGAACCGAAGGTCCCCGGCGCAATGGGTACGTACCCGAGATATCCGCCGGTTGCAAGGAAGAGCACAATTTTCTGTTTTGAATTCATGAAGATAATCTGTAGCTTTTGGTTGGATTGATGTCAAGGCGTTTGAATGTGCTGTGATATTCCGACCTTTACACTGTAGACCTGATCGTGTATATTGCCCCGCAACCAGCCTTTAACATGAAGGTCCTCTTAGGAAGTACGGGCATGTTGAGTCGAATTTTCACATGACCCTTTTCTTTTAAGGGAGAAATATATGGTTCGAAAAATCGTCCGTTGGGTCATCGTTATCCTGATTATTACAGCAGCTGTCTTTGTTGTTCGGCACTACACAAAGCCCAATCCCCTTCAAGTCGTGGTGAAACCTGTTGAGCGAGGGCTTGTGGAGCAAACCGTGGTGAATACGCGGGCGGGAACCGTTAAGGCCTGCAGACGGGCAAAACTCTCCCCAAGTCTCGGCGGCCAGATCTCAAAACTGCCGATTCGGGAAGGAGACAAAGTCAAAGAAGGTCAGCTTTTGCTGGAGATCTGGAACAAAGATCTTATGGCGCAAATGGCCTTGGCGGAACGAGAGGTCGAATCGGCAAAGGCCCGCGCCACTTCGGCGTGCCTGAATGCCGAAGTCACCCGTCGGGAGGCAGATCGAATCTCCAAACTTCAGGTATTTGAAGCCGTATCAGAAGAAGAGACCGATAAGGCGGAAACACAGGCCAAGGCCCTTTTGGCGGAATGTGAGGCAGCCAAGGTGCTGGTACTCACCAACAAGGCCCGTTTGGACGTGATCAAGGAGAACCTCAGCAAAACCCGACTTCTAGCCCCCTTTGACGGGATTGTGGCAGAGATTAACGGGGAACTCAACGAGTATGTGACCCCATCTCCTCCGGGAATTCCAACGCCCCCTGTGGTAGACCTGATCGATAATACATGTTTTTATGTCACTGCCCCTATCGATGAAGTGGATGCTGCGGCTATTTCCAAGGGGATGCCCGCGAGAGTGGTCCTTGATGCCTTTGGAGATCGCCGTTTTGAAGGCCGGGTGCGCCGTATTGCCCCCTACGTGCTCGACCGAGAGAAGCAGGCACGTACTGTGGATGTGGAGGTCGAATTGCTTCATCCCGAGGAGATTGTCCCACTCCTGGCCGGCTATAGTGCGGACGCGGAAATCATTCTTGAGGCTCGCCAGGATGTCCTTCGTATCCCCACAGAGACGGTTCTTGACGAAGAGCGTGTTTTTGTCTATCTGCCCATGAAAGGAATCATTGAAGAAAGAATCGTCAAGATCGGCCTTTCAAATTGGGAATACACGGAAGTCCTCTCCGGGCTTAATCCTGGGGAGTTGGTCGTCACCAACGTCGACCAAGCCGGTGTCACGGATGGCGCTCAAGCCGTGCGGATCGAGCAGGAACCATGATCGAGCTAGAAGGCATCCATCGTGTATTTCAGGTGGGCGATGAAAAGGTCCATGCACTCAGAGACCTGGATTTGACCATTCCCCAAGGCGAATACGTCGCCATTATGGGGCCTTCAGGCTCGGGCAAATCCACCCTCTTGAACATCATCGGTCTTCTGGATCGTCCAGATAAAGGGCTCTATCGCCTCGATAAGACCGATACAACAGATCTGAACGACACTCAACAGGCATCGGTCCGGCGCCATGAGATAGGTTTTGTTTTTCAATTCTTTCATTTGATCCCTCGTCTTACCTCTGCGGAAAATGTGGAGCTACCTCTTGTTCTGGCGGGGGTTGATCCTGGGGAGAGGAGGTCACGCGTTCAATCCGTACTTTCCATGCTTGGACTGAGCGACAGGGCCAAACACCGCCCTGACCAACTCTCTGGTGGACAGCGGCAACGGGTGGCCATAGCCCGTGCGACCATCATGCAACCCAAAGTCATTCTTGCCGATGAACCCACAGGTAATCTGGACCGTGCCTCTGGGAATGACGTGGTGAAGATTCTGGAGGATTTGAACAAGGATGATATCACGCTGATTCTTGTCACACATGATCCTGAATTGGGACAGCGGGCGACAAGAAGAGTGAGGATGCTGGACGGAAGGATAGAATCGGACAGCGCAGCATCTTCATCTCCCTAAGGATTTATCCCTGACTAAATATCATGAAAACAGAGGACGTTCTTCAATTCAGTTTTCGCGCTTTATCACACTCTCCCACCAGGACGTTTCTGATGCTTCTCTCCATGTCCATCGGTATTTCATCGGTGATGCTCTTGACCGCCCTCGGAGAAGGGGCTCGGAGATACGTCATTGATCAGTTTGGCTCTATGGGCACGAACATACTCATCGTCCTTCCCGGTCGGTTTGAGACCGTGGGCGGTGCCCCCCCACTTTTAGGAAAGACAGCCCGGGACCTGACCCTGGAAGATGCACTGGCCCTGAATCGCAGTTCCGCCATCCGAAATCTTGCTCCCATCGCTTTGGGGACTGCCCCGGTCTCACGGAGAGAGCGGGAACGGGAAGTCGTGGTTCTGGGTTCTACGCCGGCATTGTATCAGGTCCGTAAACTTTCCATGTCCCAGGGGAACTTTATCCCGGAAGGCGATCCCACAACAATGACGGCGGTATGCGTGCTGGGATACAAGTTGAAAAGAGAGCTCTTCGGTCAGAAGTCTGCCTTGGGAGATTGGATTCGTATTGGCGACCGCCGTTTTCGGGTCACTGGGATCATGGCAAAGAAAGGTCAATCCATGGGGCTTGATATGGGAGACGTGGCGGTGATCCCCGTGGCTTCAGCCCTGAATCTGTTTAATACGTCCTCACTTTTTCGGATCTTGGTTGAGGCCGATAACCGTGAGGCGATTCCTAAGGCTGAAGAGGCGATCCGGCGCATTATTCGCGATCGACATGAAGGAGAAGACGATGTAACCATTATCACCCAGGATGCTTTGGTTGCCACCTTTGACGACTTGCTCCTGACATTGACCCTTGCTGTGGCCGGCATTGCCTCCATCAGTCTGAGTGTGGCCGGCATCTTAATCATGAATGTGATGCTCATTGCCGTGTCACAAAGAACCTCGGAGATCGGACTACTAAAGGCATTGGGCGCTCCCCAAGGGCAAATCCTAGGGGTGTTTCTGACCGAATCGGCCATGCTTTCTCTGCTCGGGGCGGGATTCGGGCTGGGTTTGGCCTATTCCGGAATGTGGGTTATGGCTCGCCTCTTTCCGTCCTTTCCCATTGCCATCCCCCTGTGGGCTATTTGGATTTCCTTGGGCGTTTCATTGGTAGTGGGCCTGATCTTCGGGGCCTTCCCTGCACACAGGGCCGCTAGGCTAGATCCTGTACAGGCCCTGTCGCGGAGGTAGGTGAATAATGATCTTAAGAGATTCCCTCAGACTGGCTTTAGGTGCCCTACGTGGATACCGAATGAGGAGTTCTCTTACGGCCTTGGGTATTGCGGTAGGGGTTGCGTCGGTCGTCCTTCTTACCTCACTTGGGAAAGGTGTGCAGAATTATGTGCTCGCTCAGTTTACGCAGTTCGGGACCAACATCATTGGTATTGCTCCAGGGAGAGAAATCACGGAAGGGATTTCTCTCGGGGGAGTGATCAGCAATGTGCGCCCTTTAAGCATCAATGATTCTTTGGCCCTGACAGGGGTTCCTCAGGTGATGGGTGTTGTTCCTGTTGTGGAGGGAAATGCCGCAGTAGAATTTGGCAAACGTAGTA
The DNA here is from genome assembly GCA_964520425.1 of uncultured Desulfobacteraceae bacterium. Lineage (GTDB taxonomy): Bacteria > Desulfobacterota > DSM-4660 > Desulfatiglandales > HGW-15 > JAFGFY01. Next base: position 56,770 of record CAZFMX010000007.1, on the reverse strand, counting down.
GACGGACGTTGATCATCGGGGCGGGGCCGGACGTCCCCGAGGTATGGAACATGATGGTGGCCATAGGGCGGTTTCTACCCAACGACGACCCAAGAAATCCTCGGGCCTTTGTGGTTATCGGGAGTAAAGTCCGCAAAGAGCTTTTTGGGACGCAGTCACCTCTTGGGAAACGTATCCGCGTTGGCGGTGAACGCTACAGGATTATCGGAGTGATGGAAAGCAAGGGGCAGATGTTGGGCTTTGATCTGGATGACGCTGTCTACATTCCAGCTCAACGTGCCATGGAAATGTTCGATAACGAGAGTCTGGCGGAGATCGATCTGGCTTACAGCGCAGGTGCCGACAGTGATACGGTAGTGAAGAAGGTTAAACAAGTTCTCAGTGCCCGCCATGGTTCGGAAGACTTCACGATCGTCACACAAGAGCAGATGATGGATGTGCTTGGGTCTATTCTGGATGTCCTGACACTTGCTGTGGGGGCGTTGGGAGCCATTTCTTTGCTGGTGGGAGGCGTCGGGATTCTAACCATTATGACCATTGCTGTTAACGAGCGCACTGCGGAAATTGGCCTTCTTCGTGCAGTTGGCGCCGGACAGAGGCAGGTTCTTCTCCTGTTTCTTGGTGAAGCCGTGGCTTTGGCCAGCATAGGAGGGCTCGTCGGACTTGTCATCGGCGCAGGAGGAGCGTGGCTTATCGGAGCGACTGTACCCGCGCTTCCCACCCATACATCCTGGTCCTATGTCTTGCTGTCTGAAGTCACAGCGGCCTTAATCGGTCTTCTCTCTGGCATCCTACCTGCCCGCCATGCGGCAAGATTGGACCCTATACAGGCCTTGCGGGCCGAGTGAGGAGTTTTTTGAGCATTTTTCAAAGGTCTCGTTATGAAGCCTCCTTATTGAAGACGTGTTTGGCAAGAACCTCAAAGACCTGCTCTCGTCTGATGGGTTTTGAGATATAGTCATCCATTCCAGCTTCAAAACACCTCTCTTTATCACCCTTCATGGCTGCAGCTGTCACGGCAATGATCGGCACCTTTTTTGCTCCAGAGTCCTGATCTTGGGTTTCGGCATCCGATGTCGTCTCTGCCCCGTTTCTATTGCCTTCCCAATTGCGAATCGTCTGTGTGGCTTCGATACCGTCCATCAGGGGCATTTGAACATCCATGAGGATCAGGTCAAAATCCTCAGGAGATGAGGTGTATTTTTTTACCGCCTCGTCACCATCGTTGGCCACATCCACTTTATACCCGGCCTTAGTCAGCATGATCGTTGCCAGCTTTTGATTGACCGGGTTGTCTTCAGCCAGCAGGATACTGACAGAATGTTTCATATCCTCACGAACGGTATATTGGGTCATGATTTTCTGATTGGTGATCCCATCTTGTTCGTGTCCCTTTTCTGCGACGATCCTTTCCATCATCCGGTAGAGTTTGTCTCTGTGAACAGGTTTACTCAAGAATCCATTAAAGCCGATTTTTTCACATCTCTTGGTGTCTCTTTCCATTGAAGAAGAAAGTGCAATCAAAGGGATGTTCGAGAATGGTTTCTGAGCACCGCGAACTTGCTCTCCCAAATCATACCCATCGATCTCCGGCATCTGTATGTCAGTCAAGAAAATGTCAAAAGGATCTCCTTCATCCACAGCTTTCTGTAACTCAGATAGAGTTTGCTTTGGGTATTTCAGTGCAACAGTTTTCATATCAGCCGACCTCAAGACCTGCGTAAATAGGTCCAGGTTGGTCTGATTGTCATCCACAATAAGGACTTTCTTGCCGGAGAGGGATCCGGGGGCGAATCTCTTGATCTCTTTACCATCGATTTTTCTTAGCCAGCCGGTGAAGTGAAACGTACTCCCTTTACCTATGTCGCTCTCCGCCCATACGTTGCCGCCCATAAGATTTGATATCTGTTTGCATATGGATAAACCTAAACCCGTCCCCCCGTACTTTCTTGTCGTGGATGTGTCAGCCTGCTCAAAGGGTTTAAAAATACGGTCCATTTTATCTTCAGCAATACCAATACCCGTATCGCGAACCTTAACATGAAACTTGAGCTGATCGTCCTTCTCCTCTTCAATGTCAAGGGAAAGTGATATAACTCCAGACTCAGTAAATTTGGCAGAATTGCCCATCAGGTTGGTCAGCACTTGCCGAACTCTCAGTGGATCGCTCTTTACGTGTGAGGGAATAGTATCCCCAACATGGCATTGAAGCTCAACATCGTTTTCCATGACCCTGGGTCGTATCAACTCACAGACATCATAGGCAAGAAGCTCCAGGTCGAATTCAGTCTGTTCAAAATCCATTTCACCTGCCTCGATCTTTGAGAGATCAAGGACATCGTTAATCAGAGAAAGTAGGGAATGGCCGCTTCTCTTTATCGTTTTCGCATAATCGAGCTGCTCTTCACTGAGATCCGTATTAAGCAGCATATCCGTAAAACCTAAGACTCCGTTCATGGGAGTTCGGATCTCATGACTCATGTTAGCTAGAAAGGCGCTCTTGGCCCTACTTGCTGATTCGGCCTTTGAGATCGCGTCTTCCAGCTGCTTGTTTGTTTCTTCAAGCTGTTTTTGTTGTTCTAAGATCTTCTTGTTTGTCTTTTCGAGAGACATCTTCTGTCTATGCAAGTCAAGGAATATTTTGACTTTGCTCTGCAGGATATGTGGGTCCAACGGCTTAAACAGGTAATCCACGGCCCCCGCCTCATAACCTTTGAAAATATGCTTTTGTTCCTTACTGATGGCCGTCACAAAGATAATGGGGATGTGTTTTGTCTTATGGCTGCTCCTCATCAGCTCGGCTGTTTCAAAGCCGTCCATATCGGGCATCTGGACATCAAGGAGGACCAGTGCGAAATCATGCTGCAAAACAAGCCCCAGGGCCTCGTTGCCGGAATTCGCCTTAATGATATTCAGAGAAGGGTTTTCCAGTAGGCTCTCAAGGGCCAACAGATTTTCCGGCCTGTCATCTACAATGAGTATATTTGTTTTTTCTTCTTCGTTCATGGCTTCATTTCTTCATCCGTACGGGAAGAATTAGACAACTTCGCGAGAAGGCTAGCGATTTCCTCAAGGGGTAGAATATGATCCACTCTTGTAGAAGCTATAGCAGCTTTCGGCATATAATCCACATGGGCTGTCGCCGGATCCTGCACAATAGCCAGACCTCCTAGCGCTTTTATCTTTGTGAGCCCTTTACTGCCGTCAGCATTTGCACCAGTCAATACCACCCCCACGAGTCTTCTTCTATATACGTCGGCAGCCGTTTCAAACATGACATCAATGGAGGGCCTTGAGTAATTGACCAAATCGTCAACAGATAATGAGAATGTTCGGTCTTCCTCCAACAGTAGATGGTAATTCGCAGGGGCAATATAGGCAACCCCGTTCATGATCTTTTCCTTGTCTTCTGCTTCTTTGACTTGGATATTGCATTTACGATTCAGATGATCGGACAGATAGTCACGGGAGTTGGGGTCCATATGCTGGACGATAATAATAGGAATGGCATAATCATCCGGTAGATGCGGTAGGACCGTGCTTAAGGCATTCATCCCTCCTGCGGAAACGCCTATGACTATTGCTTCATATTTCATTCTCTCTTCTCAGGATCATCTGCTATGAATTATCTATTTCATTCTGTAAATCTTTTCCTTACCCACAGCATCCTCAAAATCATCTGCGTATTCCGAGAATTTGACCGTTTCTTTGGAACCCAGGCAGAGGAAGCCATTTTCACTTAGACTGTCTCGAAAAAGCTTGAATACATGATTCTGCAACTTGGTGTCAAAATATATCAACACATTCCTGCATAGGATCAGGTCCATTTCAGCAAAAACTCCGTCCGTGACCAAGTTGTGATCGGAGAAGACGATATTTCTCTTTAGAGAGTTTTCCATGATGACGAAATCATAGCGAGCTGTATAGTAATCCGCAAGCGACGAGGTGCCTCCGGCTCTTTGATAGTTGGAGGAATATTTCTTCAACATATCGATGGGATATATTCCCTCTCTTGCCTTTTTGAGGACCTGTTCATTGAAGTCCGTCGCATAGATCCATGCCTTTTCGTAGAGGTTCTCCTCCTTCAGGAGGATGGCCATGGAATAGACCTCTTCACCAGTCGCACACCCCGCATGCCATATTTTTATGAACGGACGGGGTTTCAGTTGAGGAATGACCTCTTTTCTGATGGCCCTGTAAAAGGACGGATCTCGAAACATCTCGGTAACATTTACGGAAAGCTTTAAAAGTAGAGTTTCAAAAAACTGTTTGTCATAGAGAAGCTTGTGTTGCATCTCAGAGATCGTTTTGATCCCGGACGTCGCGAGGACATTCATGATCCTTCGTTTTATGGAGGCCTTGGCATAGTTTCTGAAATCATACCCATATTTCCTGGCTATGGCCTGCAGGAGAAGGTCGATTTCTATTTTTTGGCTATCAGCTGTTGACATATTGTTTATAGACTCCCTGAGTGGTATATATGGTGTGCTAGCCCTATTATCCCTCTAGCCATACAGCCACACCCTCAACATAGAGAAGAGCTTTTCAGTATCGACCGGTTTTGCCAAGTAGTCATTGGCCCCCGCTTCAATGCATTTGGATCTGTCTCCCTTCATGGCCTTTGCCGTGAGGGCAATGATCGGGAGCTTCTGGAGATTATCTTTTTTCCTGATTTCCCGTATAGCCTCATATCCATCCATTTCGGGCATCATGATATCCATCAATACCAGATCGACATCAGGCCTGCTGTCCAGACACTCCAGTGCCTCTTTTCCATTCTTAGCCACTAACACGTTCATCCCTTTCTCTTCAAGGGTGTTGGAGATGGCAAAGACATTTCGCATATCATCATCTGCCAGCAGGACATTTTTGTCTTTTAGGATGGATTCCTTATCGTGAATCATTCGTAGCATTTGTCTTTGTTGCTCAGGGAGGTCCGCCTCAATCCGGTGAAGGAATAGAGTCGTCTCATCCAGCAGCTTTTCCGGGGATTTGGCTCCTTTTATGATGACCTTCTCCGCATATTCATCGAGTGTCATCTTCTCCTCTTTTGTGAGATCCCGCCCTGTATAGACAATAATGGGTACGCGCATAATGTCTTCGTCATTTCTGATCTTCTCCAGAAGCTCCATACCTGACATGTCTGGAAGACCCAGATCGAGAATCATGCAATCGAAATTTCCTGCAGTGAGTTGATTATAGGCCTCCTGACCCGTAGAGGCGGAAGTGATATGAATATCTCCATTTCCTATGAGTTCGATGATGGCCTTTCTTTGCGTTTCGTTATCTTCGACAAGGAGAAGATTCTTGGCTGTTGTCGAGATGACCTGTTCTATGGTTCCGTAAGCCTCGTTAAGTTGCTCCATACTCACCGGTTTGGTGATAAAACCGACCGCGCCCATTCTCAAGGCGTCAAGGTTCATGTCAGAACCGGATATGAAATGAACGGGAATATGTCTGGTCTGAGAGCTCTCTTTGAGCCTTGACATGACGGCAAATCCGTCAATTCCAGGGAGCCCAATATCCAGAATTATGGCGCTGGGGAGGTAGTAGTCGGCGAAATGAAGGCCCGTTTCCCCATCTCCTGCGACCAGGACTTTAAACCCTTTTTCCCGGGACAGGTCACAGAGAATCTTTGCGAATTTAGGGTCATCCTCGATGATGAGGATGGACTTGTCACTAGGAGATGTATCTTTTCGGTCATCGTGAATCATCTCCAGGCCAGGGGAGAATTGAGGAGGCTCGCTCTTTTCGGAGTCTGCCTTCTGAGGGGCGTCCGTGCTCCGCCGCTGGGGAGGAGCTTCTTTGACCTTAGAAGGTTTTTCAGGCGAAGGTTTTTGAGATGGAGGGCTTGGTTGCTTACCACGCCTTTCCAGTACCTCGGGGAGGTAAAGGGTGAAAGTGCTCCCTTTCCCTTCCTCACTCTTCAATCGCAATTCTCCTCCAAGGAGCTTGGCCAACTCTCTGGAAATGGAAAGCCCTAGGCCTGTTCCGCCAAACTTTCTACTTGTCGTGCCGTCTGCCTGCTGGAAGGCTTCAAAGATTACTTTTTGCTTTTCCTCTGGTATCCCTATTCCTGTATCTGTGACTGAAAAGGCGATGGTACTCTCTCGATCCAAGCCGATTTGTGAAAGATCGGTCTCGTCATCCGGTCTCGATATCGTGAGGGTGATGCCCCCCTCTGAAGTGAACTTAAGGGCATTGGAGAAGAGATTCCTCACAACCTGATCGAGTCTTTGCCTGTCGGTGAGAATCGCATTCGGTAAATCGGATGCTTGGTTCACATTAAGGAAAATTCCCTTGTTTTCAGCAAGGTGTTTGAAGTTACGTTCTATGGACTTGGCAAACTCGGTCAGGTTTGCTTCTTCCAAATTGATATCCAATTTACCGGCCTCGACCTTGGAAAGATCCAGTATATCATTAATTAGAGACAGCAGCTCTGCGCCGGAAGTATGTATGGTCTCCGCGAATTCTTTTTGTTTGTCCGTCAGGTTGCCGTCTTTATTGTCAGCAAGAAGTTTCGATAAGAGCAGCATGCTGTTCAATGGCGTCCTGAGTTCATGAGACATGTTGGCCAGAAATTCCGATTTGTATTTGTTTGCCATCGCCAGATCCGCTGCCTTTTCTTCGATAAGGACTGTCGCTCGCTCCAAGTCCGCATTCTTCCTCGCGATATCCTCTTTCTGTTGGCGGAGAAGCTCGGTCTGTTCCTCTAGCTCTTCGTTGGTTGCCTTGAGCTCTTCCTGCTGGACTTGGAGTCTTGCTTCAGAGTCTCTTAGAATCTTGCCCTGCTCTTCCAGTTCCTCGTTGGCTGCCCTGAGTTCTTCCTGCTGATCCTTGAGCTTTGCTTCAGACTCTCTTAGAATCTTGCTCTGCTCTTCCAGTTCCACGTTACTCGCGCGAAGCTCTTCCTGCTGATTCTTGAGCTTTTCGGCCTGTTCCTGTGTCTGTTCGAGCAAGTAATTCAGGTTGGACCGGGCAATGGCCGAATTGACGGCAATGGCAATATTCTCGTCGACCTGGTTCAAGAAGGCCAACTGGACCTCTGAAGGCTCCTTGAGCCAACCGATTTCCATGACTCCCATTAACACATCGCCCAGTACTACGGGATACAGCACGATGTTGCGTGGTGGGGTATTTCCAAGTCCAGAGCTTACATGGATGTAGTCGTCAGGGCATTCGGTGATCATGATGCTTTTCTTCTCAAGCCCGGCCTGACCTACCATCCCTTCGCCCAACTTGAATTCGCTGGAGATGTTCTTGCGCTCTTGATATGCATAAGTTCCAAGCAGCTGCAACATCTTTGTTTCTGCACCGAAGACGTAAAAGGCTCCTACCTTGGCTCCAAGATATTCGCATAGGTAGGTGATGATGTTTGTCGCTGTGGTTGGGAGATCCTTCTCTCCCCGGATTTTTTCGTTGAGCTTAGTCTGTCCTGTCTGCAAGAAACTCTGTCTTTCATTCTCCTTTTCAGCCGCAGCTGTGCGAGTGGAAGAGATAAATCCAATAAGCATTCCAAGCCCGATGGCAAAAATACCAAGGATTATGATGAGTGTCCTCGTGGAGTCCACTCTGCTTTCTGCACTCTCGCGGGCCGTTTCCATATCGGCCCAGCCTGAAACGGAGATCTTTTTGGTGAGGGCCATGATCTTCGGAGCAATGGGGAAGAGATCCTGTTCGATCATCTGACTCATCCTACTGATCACTGATGTAACACCTAAAAATGTGTCTAGATAGTCATCCTCAATGGCGTACATGACATCCTGAAGCTCTTCTACCCTATCCGATGCAAACTCATCCAGAATCTCTGCTATCTTATCTTCTGTACTGGTTGCATATTGAGGATCATAGGTGACGAAAAATTTCTCCACATCAACCGTAGCCTCTATAAAGCGGTTTTTCATACGAGCTATTCTATCCGCCAAGACCCCTCCCTGATGATCTTTAGAGAGTATCTCCAGGTCTTCATATATATCATTGCCGATGGAAACGATTGAACTTTGATTCTTGTTTCTACGGCTAATATCATTTGCGATAGCTTGGTATTGTTCAATATAGTCGTTGGTCAGCTGTTTGATCTCTTTGAGTGTTTCCAGCCCATCACCTTCTTTAATCTCATCTTCAGCGGTCTCCAAGACCTGGTTGACATTTTTAATGCTTTTATCAGCCTCAGAACGGTCGTCTCTGTTGCTTTGGACGAACATCTCCACAGCGTTTTTCATGTTCAAAAGGGCGGGCTCTAATTCAGTGGAATTCTTGACTCTGCCGGCCACATTCTTTGCCAAATACTCTACATTCTCTCCCAATATGCCGATCTGAAAAACGGATATGGCTCCTACGATGGCAATTAGAAGGACAACAGCTGAATAGCCCACCAGCGATCCAATGAGGGTTTTTTTACTATTTATCATGATTAAAATGATTCCTTTCAGTTTTTAAGAAGACTTTTATCGATTATCTCGATAACGCAACACTAACAGATTCCAATCCTTCTATTCTTTTTTCCTAAAAGAGTTGGAAAAAGTGAAAGATGCTGTTTATCTCGTCACGGGGTCAGGACGGAGCTACACTCTCTCCCTCGGCTCTAAAAAGTGTGCCAAACAGTGCCATCATTTTCATCTTTGATTTTGTGTATCTTTTGAAATAGTTCAACCGTGATTTCAAGAATCAATATTAATAGTTTGTCTGCTCCGCTAAGGTTTTTTTTGAGAGACAGGATGGCATCCCGTTTTGAAGGATTCTATTTTCTGTTCTCACACTGATTCTCAATTTTGATATTGCCCTTAGAAACAGAGACTGAAAACGAGAAGACATTACCCTTGGCAATAAAGAATGTTTTTTAGGGAATCTCCGGACAAGGCTATCAAACGATATGGATACCCGACATAAGCATATTTTGAAGGACTCTGATATAATCATGTTCTTAAGTCTTCTTTTGTGTAATTCTTTTTAGGATTTATAGTATTATATTGTATTTTTGAATACATTGCAAGCAAGAAAAGGCTGTTCAGTCGATAATGTCCACGAAATAAGACAATATGGGGCTATTTACCCCAAGCTTATAGGATTGTGTGCTGTTTAATGTCATTATTAGGGAATTTTCTCGTGCTTGGGATACTTTTGGCAACATAATATCTTTGGTGTCATACATGACGGTAGACCGTCGGTCTGAGGTTTGCCGCAAGGGATGAATAGGAGAATCGGGGTGATGACCCAGAATGGCAAACACATTTATATTCCATGAATTCAGTGGGTTATCAGTATGGCTCGATCTGTCTACAACTCACTACCGCCGAACGGAGAAAGGCCCATAGGTTTTTTTGGTGCTATGTATTCGTTTTTGAGGCACAGATTTATCTTCACGGGTTTCGTCTTATTTATGCTTAATTTGCATACAAAGGTCTTCAATTATATGTAAAGTGTGGTTAATGAATTCATCGATACAATCTCAGAACTCAGGGACTATCAATAGGGACTGTTTCGAAGACGGATAGGCCGAAAAAACGAAATTGTTGAGGCACAAAGCAGGTTGGTAGGAATTCCCAGAAGCTGAAATACGTAGAAAGGATTAGGTTTCTAGCGGATCAAAAAGCGTATGTCCTGCAATGAATTCTGAGGGGCGGGTCAGAGGCGCTTTTCCTCTTTAGATTCCTCTAATTCAATTTCTCCTAGATCCATGAGGGAAATTGATTCTATGTCAGAATCAAAGGTAAAGTTTTTCTCATCATCAAAGTCTTGTCTGTTTTGTTCCCATCCAGAATTGAACCTCCTTCGCGATGAGGAATAGTGCGTTTGAGCTATACCTCCCTTCATGGCCCACTTCTCTAGTTCTCTTTGGCAGGGGACGCAGCAGACAGCTTCCGGCACAATGAGTAATCGCTCTTCAGGGATTTGCTTGCCACATTCTTCACACAGCCCAAATTGATCATCTTCTAAGAATCTACGAATGAGGAGATCGATTCTCTTCAATTCTTGGTGTTTTCTTTCCAGAATACAGTAAAGCCTATGTGCAGAAATCTCCCTTTCAGCCTGATCGACATCTTCTATCAAGGGATCTACAGAGCGCAGATCTTCGTATTTTCTTTGACTATCCGTCAAGAGAATCAGTGCCTCTTCCACTTCCTTTCTCTTGGCCATAAGGTTCTCAAAAGATCTTGAATGGAAATCATGGCTTTTGCGTGAGGCACGTCTCCTATGTTTTATAGACGGGGCTTGTGCCACAGCCATGATATTGTTTTTGGCAGATTTAGATTGACTCGTTTCAACTCTCTGTTTCATATTCCCTCCAATCGAGGCTGTGAACAAACAGAATGTTTTCAAAGCAGAGAATACGCCGAGATGATTCAGACCCACAACAGGGTAATGAAGCACTTGATCCTTTCTCGGTCGTTATTCACCAGGAAAAACCTTAGCCCTCTCAGAAAGGTCATACCCTAGCGCCAATATGATTTTTCGCTTGGTTTCGAGCCTACAGGAATACCCTTTCTCAATTCGGCCAATGGTCAAGGGTGAAACACCGGCTCTTCTGGCAAGCTCAGCCCGACTCATCAGTCGCTCTTCTCTCATCTTTCTTAAGGGGTTGTTACTCAAGCTGCCTCCGTCTCTGTCAGTCACATATGACACAATGAAGTTACAACTAATTATACATATATAATAGTATTTGTCAATTATTTTTATATAAATTAACAGAAGTGTGTATAAATTATATATATTGTGGCGGCATGATTCTGCCGATACCATATGTTGTAGTCTATTCCCTTTAGGAAATGGTCCTTGAACCGAATATGGATGCCTCTTCTGTCATAATAGGCGGTGTTTTGCAAACAGACTTAAAAGGATATCTTGAAGAGAAACCCAATCATTTGAAATCCTCTGTATTATGATGTAATAGGTAAATAGACTCGTCGAGCCTTTAGTGGCGAATTTGATTTACCTACCTGTGAAAGGAGAAGAATCCGGTGAAATCTATTTTTGTGATCTATTTGACTGCGGCTGTAATCTTGGTTTCAGCCCCTTTGTGTTTTTCCGTGGAGGTAGGGAAGGGACATATCTGTTTTAATACCATCGATTCCAATGGGGATAACAGGGTTACTTTTGAGGAATTTGTGAAATACTTGGGAGATGACAGAGAAAGATTCACAAGGATTGATCAGAATGGAGATGGTGAACTCACCCATGAGGAATATCACGATTCCCTGGGCCATGGGGCTTCAAAGCAAGAGCATGAAACAGATTGATGACCATCCGAGTTTAACCAAGGCATGGATTCTTACGGGGAAGTCGGAGAGATGGATGCTAGGATGTCAGAGGCCACCATTCATTGATGGTTAGGTGCGACACACGCCGCATCGATCGCATGTTCCCACTTGACAGACCTCGGATTCCTGTTCCTTTAGAGCCAGTCTGTATTCCTTGATCAGATACTCTTTGAAGATACTGTGATCTATAAAATCCCAAGGTAAGATTTCATCAAGAGCCTTGTGTCGATAAACAAAAAAATCTGAGTTGAGTTCAGATGAGCGATAAGCCCGGGTCCAATTCTCATTCAGTTGATGGGATAAGAGAAGCAAGGAACCCACCCTCCTATCTCCCACCGACAAGAGGGTCTGAAGATAAGCCCATTTTGGCACGTCAAAACTGACTTTAATCCCTCCTTCTTTGCCTAAGGTTTTCTTTAACCACTTCTGCTTCTCTTTTAGGGTGGAGACATCCTCCATGGGAAACCATTGAAAAGGCGTAAAGGGCTTGGGAATAAAGCAATTCAGACTTAATTTGATCTGTCCTATCTCTCCACGTGACTTTGATTCTTTTATGAGATGGTGTTTGATGTGTTTAACCAATTTTACGATCTCAGTCACGTCTTCACGATTCTCTGTGGGCAAACCGATCAGAAAATAGAGTCTGACGCTGAATTTGCCCTTTTGGCCTATGAGCCGGATCGCACTGTTTATCTGATCTTGTGTCAGATGTTTGTTCACGACCTTTCGGAGCCTCTCAGAGCCCGCCTCTGGAGCGATGGCAACACTCCTTTGCCCCACCCTCTTAAGATCTTCAAGCATCTTTTCCGTCAATGTATCGGCCCGCAAAGAGGAGATAGAAAAACGTCCCCTTTTATCCGCGATAAGTCCTGTCATATGCTCTATCCCCGGTATATCTGATACACAAGCACTGAGCAGGCCGAAACGTCCATGCTTTTCCATGACACCCTTTAAACAAGAGAGTAAAAGGGATTCGTCCCGAATCCTTGGAGGTCTGTAAACGTAACCGGCAGCACAAAAACGGCAGGAGTGTCCACAACCTCTACCCAATTCTACGAGGATCCTGTCATTGAACTCTGTTTCCGGTGTCAGAATGGTGGAAACCGCAACGGATGCATTAATATGATCATCATGTGCCACTTTTATTTTTTGAGGGATGCCGGTATCAATGGGTTCCATGGCCTGGATAGTTCCGTCGCGGCAATACTCCACATGATAGAGAGAAGGGACGTAAACATAATCGGCGTTTCGAACAAGTGTTCGCAATATCTCCTGCCTACTTTTGGTGGCGCGGCTGATCTCCGCAAACAGGGTGATGAAGGAGTCGAGACTTGTCTCGGCCTCCCCCAACAGGAAAAGGTCAAAGAAATCAGCCAAGGGCTCGGGATTCAAAAAAGTGGTCACCCCCCCGCCCATGACAATAGGATGGAAATGATCTCTTTCTTCCGAGCGAAGAGGAATCTTGCCAAGCTGCAGGATTTTTAGAATGTTGGGATAGTCATTCTCAAAAGAGAGGGAAAAGGCCACCAGATCGAATTTCTCGAGTGGGGTTTGGGATTCCAGAGAAAGAAGGGATTTCTTTGATTCCAGATAGAGGGACATCTCTTGGTCTTCGGGAAAGAAAACACGCTCAGCAACAACTTTTTCTTTCCTATTGAACAGATCATATACAATCTGGAATCCCAGGTTGGACATGCCGATATGGTAGTGATTGGGATAGACCAGGGCAGCGGATATCTTGCCGCCCCAATCTTTTCTCACTGTTCCCCTTTCCCTGGCCAATCTGGCGCGGTAAAGGGAGATGATTTTATTCGACACGCAAACAGCTCCACGGAATAGGGACGAATTAAATCTGTTTATGCCTCCCCGAGTTCTCGATCAGTCTGCTTTGGCCCTAAGAAAAGTAGGATAATCCAGATTGTCTTTTGAAAAGGCTCGTTTAAGGAAGCCCCTCTTTCTGGAGTCTTCCTCGTCCATCTCGTCTAAGCCCGGCAATTCCTCCGTTCTCTGGAAGGTCGGCGTTTCTAAAACGACGCCGTTCCTTTTCACCGTCCACGCGTCCACTGCTTCCTCAGCTGTGACATCGCGAAGTCTGGTCACCTTATCATACCGGCTTTTTTCGATACCCGTGGCGATGACCGTGATTTGAACTTCTTCTTTCATGGTATCATCGAAAACCACGCCCCAGAATATTTCAGCCTCCTCGTCTACTTCCTGCTTAATATAGCTGGAAGCCTCATCGATCTCTTCCATGGTCATGTCCGAAGGTCCTGTAATATTCATCAGGAGGCCTCTTGCGCCACTGATGGAGATATCTTCAAGCAGCGGACTATTAATGGCCTTTTGAGCCGCTTCAGAAGCCCTGTTCTCTCCACGGGCCTTTCCGGTCCCCATGATAGCCGTTCCCATTTGCTCCATAATCCTTTTGACATCTGCAAAATCGAGGTTGATAAACCCACTGCTGAGAATAAGGTCAGAGATTCCCTGGACAGCATGAAGAAGGACTTCATCAGCCCGTACAATCAGTTCTTTAAAAGGCGTGGCCTTATCCCCGATGGCTTTAAGGCGTTCATTAGGGATGACAATCACCGTGTCTACCTCTTTTTTCAGCTCCTGTATGCCTTCCAGCGCCCTTTGCATCCTTCGTTCTCCCTCAAACTGGAAAGGTTTTGTCACGACAGCAACGGTCAAAGAACCGATTTCTCGAGCCTCATGGGCAACAACGGGGGCTGCACCGGTCCCTGTCCCCCCTCCCATACCAGCCGCAATGAAAACCATGTCACACGCGCCTATGGCCCCCTTGATTTCATCCACGCACTCTTCGGCTGATTGGCGACCAAGCTCAGGATCAGCGCCTGCCCCGAGGCCCCTGGTGACCGACGGGCCAAGCTGAATCTTATGGGGGCATGCTGAGCACTCAAGGTTCTGGCTGTCCGTGTTGGCAACCAAAAACTCCACTCCTTTGAGCTTGGCCGCAATCATGTTGTTTATGGCGTTTCCGCCGGCTCCGCCAACGCCAATGACCTTTATTTTAGCGTTGTACGAGTTCCTCTTCTCCTCTACGAATTCAAATTTCATGGATGTCCCTCCTTTTTACGTCCCTCATGGATATTCTATTAGATAACTTCTCTAAACCATTTTTTCATTCGATCTGTCACTCGACCAAAGATATTCGTATCTCTTATCCTGAATTTCCTTCCTCCTTTGGTCCTTTTTGCCCCATAAAGGACAAGGCCTACAGCTGTCGCATACATGGGTTTATTGACTACCTCCACAAGCCCTTTGATTCCCTCTGGATAGCCTATGCGTGAAGGCACGTTAAAAACCTGTTCCGCCATCTCCGTTATTCCGTAAAGTTCCGCTGATCCTCCGGTGATCACCACACCGGAATTGATTAGATCCTCATATCCGGATCGATGCAGATCGTTGTGAATAAGTGTGAAAATTTCCTCAACACGGGGTTCTATGATCTCTCCTAGAATTTGTCTTGACAGGACTCTAGGCGTTCTTCCCCCCACGCCGGGGACCTCAATGGTCTCATCCTTCCCGATTAAGGAGGAGAGTGCACACCCGTATTTGATCTTTGTTTTTTCCGCTTCCATTCTAGGTGTCCTGAGGCCTATGGCAACGTCATAGGTGAGATTATCACCACCAAGGGTCAGGACAGAGGTATGTTTAATGGAGCCCCTGGAAAAGACGGCCATATCCGTGGTCCCTCCGCCGAAATCAATCAATGCTACTCCTAAGTTGCGCTCTTCTTCAGATAGCACTGCCTCACTGGATGCCAGTGATTCGAGCACAATGTCACAAACATCCAGTCCAGCCCGGTTGGCGCATTTGATAATATTCTGGGCAGAAGTGACGGCACCGGTAACAATATGAACCTTGGCCTCCATACGAACACCGGACATCCCGAGAGGATCAGTAATTCCATCTTGCTCATCAATGATATACTCCTGTGTCAGGACATGGATTACTTCTCGGTCCATGGGAATGGCCACCGCACTGGCGGCTTCAATTACTCTGTCTATGTCATTCTTTGTTACCTCTCTTTCCTTAAGGGCAATGACGCCATGGCTGTTGAATCCTTTGATATGACCTCCGGCGATGCCGGCGTAGACAGAGCTAATCTCACAACCTGCCATGGTCTCGGCTTCTTCAATAGCCTCTTTGATTGAATTGACGGTCTTTTCGATGTTAATCACCACACCCTTCCTAAGACCCTCTGAAGGGTGAGAACCGATACCCGCGATCTCTATTCCATCCGGATGCACCTCGCCCACCACTGCACAGATCTTGGTGGTCCCAATGTCTAAGCCTACAATGATTTCTCCAGCCACAATTCCTATCTCCTTCCAAAAAGAGCGGCTTCGTTGCCTCGCGAAATGGCACGTCTAAAGGTGGTTTCATAGTTTCAATGAAACAACACCCCCGTCCGTGTAATCCAAATTGATTTGCTTGACCATTCGGATTTGCCCTGTCTTCTCAAGATGTCGGACTAGCCGCTTCAGATCGTCCATTTTCTTGTGCATTTGAGTTCCATCCAGGACTATGGCCGCTGGGAGCGAACGGAAATAGAGAGACGCATATCCCTCTTTTTCAAGATGGATTTCGGACAATTCTTCTAGAGACCATGCGTCTTTTTCCCCTTCAAGCTCCCTCAGGATATGGGCCGCCAATTGTACTTGTTTTTCCATCCCCTCACCTGTCGTGGAGATCCCCGTGATCAAGGGAAAATCCACATCGCCGGTTGGATCGACCTTTTCAAAAATCTTCCCCAACCGGTTCATATAATAAAGCCCATCGATGACAACCATGGCCCTGGGTTTTTCTTTCTTGGCCTGAATGACCAATGTGTGTGGGAACCGTCTTTCCACATGGATCGTTTGAATCCATGGATGCTTTTCCAACCTCTTTTTCACATCGTTGAGACGTATGGCCAATAGACTGGTATCCGTGGTCAACTGGGACATCTCACGCAATTCATACTTCAACTCTTTTTCCACTCCTTCAATGACCACCTCTTCAAGTCTGATGTATGGTGAGGTGAGTAGATATTGGTAGACGCATAGGAACAAGAGACTTAAAACAGTCAGCCCCGCCAACAGGAAAGACAGCTTTAGCGTAGAAGTGCCGAGTAGGACGATGAGTTTCCAGAAACGAGAAGGTTTATTCCGTTTTTTCCTTTTCACGGCCTGTCTGTTTAGTGCAGGTTTTTTTCTCACCCTAGGCACTCTTTCTCTTGCCCCCTATGATTCTTATTTCCGTTTCCAACTCTATCCCTGTATCTTCCTTGACTTTTTGTCTGGCGAGCCCCATGAGGGTCAGCACATCTTCGGCTTTGGCTTCCCCTGTGTTAACTATGTAGTTGGCGTGTTTTGGCGAAATCATCGCTCCTCCAACCTTTTTCCCCTTCAACCCTGCCTCCTCAATAAGTCTTCCCGCGTAATCATTCTGAGGATTTTTAAAGACTGAACCAGCACTTGGGTATTCCAGGGGCTGAGTGGCCTTTCGCCGCTTAAGATAGTCCTTAACTTTCCTGGAAACCATTTCTCGACTTTTTTGCACACATCGAAAACTGGCCCTGACCACGATACTTTTTTCCGGAAGGGACAGGTTTCTGTATGAAAAGGCAAGTTCAGAGCGATACTTTGTCCTTAATTCTCCTTGAGGGGTGAGAACCTGGATATTCTCAACCACACCCTCCACTTCTTCTCCAAAGGCTCCAGCGTTCATGGCTACTGCCCCGCCCACAGTACCGGGGATTCCCGCGAGAAACTCCAATCCTCCTAAACCTTTTTGACTGCAATAAGTAACCAGATCATTGATCCCGAGGCCGCCGCCGGCCGTTACTCCCGGAGTATTCTCTTCGTCGGTTTCGATGGTAGCCAACTTCCCCCTCATGATGATTAAGACCCCTTCAAACCCTCCGTTTCTTATGAGTAGATTGCTCCCTTTTCCCAAGACAAAAAAGGGGATATTCTCATGAATCAAGTAGAAGACCAGTTGTTGGAGTTTTGCCAAGCTCTCTACAAAGCAGAGAGCATCCGCTTCACCCCCAATGCGAAATGTGGTGTACTGGATCATGAGACAATGGAACCGAGCTCCCTTGCCAACGATCTTTATGAGATCTTTTTTATGTCTTTTATCGATCATCGTATTGAGCATTTCAATAGATCACGACGGACATAACTCCATCCTAAGGCTGCATCTTTTCAAGCCGTTTTAATAACTCTTCTCCCACTCGGTATATGTCCCCTGCGCCGAGTGTCAGGACTAGATCCCCAGGTTTTGTCAGACTCAGAAGCGTTTGTAAGACTTCATTTTTACTATCACACAGGGCCACCTCCCGGTGCCCATGTTCTTTGATCCCTTGGCAAAGCCAATCTGCATCCACACCTTCAATGGGAAGCTCTCCCGCGGAGTATATGGGCGCCAGTATGAGGACGTCGGCCTGATTAAAACTCATGGTGAACTGGTCGTAAAGGGCTTTTGTTCGAGAATATCTGTGAGGCTGAAAGACCACCACGAGGCGTTTTTCAGGCCAGCAGTCCTTTGCCGTTTCCAAAGTGGCCGAGATCTCTGTGGGGTGATGGCCATAGTCATCCACCACCATGACCCCCTGCACTTCTCCTTTCTGTTGAAAGCGCCGTGCAAGGCCTCCCAAAGTCTTAAGACCCTTTTGTATGGCTTCTATGGAAATCTCGAGTTCCAGGGCCACACCTATGGCCGCCAGGGCATTGTGGACATTATGCATCCCGGGCATGCCGACAACAACTCGGCCTAAAGACTGATTTTGATAAAACACCTCAAATCGTGACTCTGATACCCCTTTATCAATATCCCGTGCCTGTAAATCTGCCTGGGGATTCATACCATAGGTGACATAGCGCTTTCTCAAATGGGGAATAATACCCTGAATTTCTTTGTTATCCAGGCAGATAACAGCAAGCCCATAAAAAGGGATTTTATTAATGAACTCGATAAAGGTCTTTCGCAAAGTATCCATATCACCGTAGTGGTCTACATGCTCATGGTCCATATTGGTGACGACGGCCACTGTGGGGGACAGGGCGATGAAAGAGCCGTCACTCTCATCCGACTCCGCTACAAGAATATCGCCCTGGCCTAATTTGGCATTGGAGCCCCCCCAGATATCCAGCCTTCCACCGATGACCACCGTAGGATCCAGGTTTCCGCTGGTGAGAATGGAGGCGATCATGGAAGTGGTGGTGGTCTTGCCGTGCGCACCGGCCACACCCACGCCGTATTTGAGTCGCATCAACTCTGCCAGCATCTCCGCTCTGGGAATGACAGGGATGTACCGGTCCATTGCCTCAAGGACCTCGGGATTGTCCATGGCAATGGCCGAGGAATAGACAACCACGTCCGTGTCTCCTATGTATTCTTTCTTGTGTCCATGAAATATTTTTCCTCCGAGATCGGCAAGCCGCGCGGTTATGGGGGAATCTTGGAGGTCGGATCCACTGACCTCGTATCCAAGATTGAGTAGAAGCTCAGCAATACCACTCATGCCGATACCCCCTATTCCAACAAAGTGTATGTGCTTGGCCTTGCCGAACGTCGTCATTGTTTTAAGGTGTTCATTGTTTGTTGTCCGTGCCTGTGGCGTAAAACAAAAAGGTCGGGTGTCAAGTCAGGACCTCATTTCTTCCAGATGATCCACAATAACCTTGGCTGCATCACGCCTGCCCACTCTTGCCGCGCACTTTCCCATTTTTTCCAATGCCGTTTCATCATCCATGTATTTCATTAGGAGACCGGAAAGGACCTCCCCACTGAGGTCTTCCTCCAGAATCATCCTAGCCCCTCCCTCCTGAACCAGCATCTTGGCGTTGATCTCCTGGTGCCTATTGGCCGCAAAAGGGTATGGGACCAGAATAGAGGGTTTTCCTAGAGCTGCCAACTCGGAGACCGTTGTGGCTCCGGCCCTGCCGACGATCAGGTCCGCCCGGCCATAGGCTGCTCCCATATCCTCAATAAACGGCACAATGTCTCCTTTGATTCCTCTCTCTGTATAGTCCTGAACAACTCGATCATAATCCGTTTCACCGCTTTGGTGGATGACGTTGGGCATTTTGCCCTCTGTTTTTAATATTTCCAACGCGGCTGCAAAGGCTCTATTCACGGCCCGTGCCCCCAGACTTCCTCCCACCACTAGGATGGTAAACCCTGGTGTTATCCTCTCATAGGCATCCGCTCCGGCAATGAGTTCTTCGCGAACCGGATTTCCTGTGAGACGAGGCGTTGACCCCGACAGATGTTCTTCGCTGATTGCCCATGAAATAAAGACTCTGTCCACGATCCTTGCCAAAAGACGATTCGTCAGCCCTGGGAAAGAGTTCTGCTCATGAATTGCCGTGGGGATACCCATCATTTTGGCCGCCGCACAGACCGGGCCTGAAGAGTAACCACCCATACCAAGAACCAGATGGGGTGAGAATCTCCTGAGGATAGAGAAGGATTGGAACAGACTGTATGGCAAACTGAATAGAACCATGAAACCCTCTCTCCCACTACGACCTTTGATACCCTTCACCTGGATTGCCTCTTGGGGGTATCCTAAACGGGACAATATCTCCGATTCCATCTTTCTTCGCCCGATGACAAAGCGAATGTCTGCTGTGCCATATCTCTTTTCAAACTCCTTTGCGACGGCTATGCCGGGAAAGAGATGCCCTCCCGTACCACCACCAGCGATAATGACCCGTATTTCATTCTTGTCCGTGTTCAAAATAATTGCCTTTCGGGCACAAAGTCTCAGCGTATAGGCAAACCGGCATACTCTGAATGTCGAATACCGAACAAGGGATGTCGAATGAAGAAGTCATATTGTTATGGCTATAATTGGATATTCCGTTTTTTGTGCTCGAACATTTCGACTCTTAGTCTCATAATACCTGTCTTCATCTAGTATCGTGTCCCAGAAATAGCTTTCATAATTTTAGCCGGTTCTATGACACGTTTGAATTTGTGTAGCAGGTACTTATTATTCAAGTTGATTCTGAGACACGACACTAGCTTGTACTATTTCCGTTCATTTCTTGCCGAGATACTGAGAAGTATCCCGATGCCTAAAAGATTGACAACCAATGATGATCCTCCATAGCTGATCAGGGGTAACGCAAGCCCTTTGGTGGGGAGTAGACCCATGACCACACCCGCATTGATCATGACTTGAAGTCCAATAAAAGTGACAATCCCTAGCGCCAGATAGCTTCCATAGAGGTCGGAGGCGTTTAGAGCGATTTTGATCCCCCGGATAATCAATACGGAAAATAGGAGAATGATAGTTGCGACACCCATCAACCCTAGTTCCTCGGCCAAGATAGAGAGAATGAAATCAGTATGGGGTTCAGGCAAATAAAAGAGTTTTTGTTTGCTGTTCCCCAAACCTACACCGAAGATTCCACCGGAGCCGAAGGCCAAAAATGAGTGTATGATTTGAAATCCAAGTCCCTGGGGATCTTCCCATGGATTGATAAAGGCCCACCATCTCTTGAGTCGATAATCTGCCTGCCAAACCAGCCAAAGAAGAATAGGCATAGACAAGAGAAATACGCTCAGCAGATGATACAATCTTGCACCTCCAACAAAGACGAGGATCAAGACCCAACTCCCAATGATCACGGATGTACCGAGATCCGGTTGGAGGAGAATGAGCCCAATAAAGATTCCTGCCACAAGCATGTGTGGTGAAAGTCCTTTTGAGAAAGAGGCCATATCGGGCCCTTTTTTGGCCATGGAATAGGCCATGTACATGGCCAGGGACAACTTGGCTAGTTCCGAAGGTTGGAATGAAATGGGGCCGAAGCGCAACCATCTTGTGGCCCCTCCAACCTTTATACCCACTTCCGGAATCGCGAGTAAGACCAAGAGGGCCAAACTGACGAAAAGGAGGGGATAGGTGAGTTTCTGGTAGAGTGTGTAGGGGATGTTTTTTCCTAATATCAACAGACATAGACCCAAGAGACAAAACAGTCCCTGTCTTTTCAGGTAATAGTGACTATCTCCCAGTCTCTCTGCCGCAAGAATAGTACTGGCACTATAGATAGTCACTAATCCCAAGCCCAGCAGCATAAGGGTTGGAATAAGGAGAGAATAGTCATATCTCAAATATGTATGTTTCTTAACCGCCATGGTGAAGCCTCTTTACTTCTTCTCTGAAAACCCTTCCCCTGTGGGCGAAATCAGAGAACATGTCAAAGCTGGAGCATGCGGGTGCCAGCAGTACTACATCCTTTGGGTTGGAGGATAAGAATGCTTGAGAGACCGCATCCTTCATATCCTCTGCCAGGCTAAAGGGAATGAAGGGCTCAAAGGCATCTGCTAAAAGAGACTTGGCTTCTCCTAGGAATATGGCTTTAATCACCTTTCCAACAGCCGACTTGACGAGGGGAGAGTAATCCGCACCCTTATGACGACCACCGGCTATGAGGACGATGTGCCTATCAAAGCTGGCGATGGATCTTACTGCTGCATCGATGTTGGTGGCTTTGGAGTCGTTGTAAAAGTCTACTTCCTCGATTGTCCCCACATGTTCTAGTCGATCCGGCAATCCCTGAAAGTTATCCATGGCCTCCTGAATGATTTGTGACCTGATGCCCAGGACGTTGCACGCCAAGACCACAGCCATAAGATTCTCCTGGTTGTGTTTCCCCGGCAAGCTGAAGGTGTCGAGATGGTAGGTTTGTTCTTTTCCTTCTGTCAGACAAACCTTGAGCGTAGGACCGCTGATGAAGGCTTGGCGCCCTTCTCCCTTTTCGCGACCATAGCGCAGTACGGTTACTCCTCCGCCTGGGCTGTATTGGGATAAAACTTTGTCGTCATCATTTATGATGGCGTACTGCCCAAGCCCTTGGTTTTTGAAGATCCTAAGCTTGGAATGGACATAGGTATCGTAATCAGAATATCGATCCAGGTGGTCCGGCGAGATATTAAGCAAAAGGGAAATCATGGGGCAAAACGTCTCCATGGTGTCCAATTGAAAACTACTCACCTCCACCACGGCGTAATCGGCCTTTTGGTCGCCGTAGGCATAATCCATAAGAGGTGTTCCGATGTTTCCCCCCATAAACACTTTTCGCCCTGCCTTCTTGATCATATAACTCAAAAGGGTAGTGGTAGTGGATTTCCCATTGGTTCCGGTTACGGCGACCACGGGAGTATCAATCAGTCGGCTGGCTAATTCCATTTCACCGATGACCGGGATTCCCATTTCTTTGGCGGCTAATAAAGGCTCCAGGTGAATGGGAACGCCGGGACTGACGACGATCATGTCTGACGCCATAAAGGTCTCTTCTCTGTGCGGGCCTGTCTCCAATTTTATCCCAAGTTCCAGAATCTCTTGGCGTAATGCTGCTTCGAAGGTGCGGGCCTCTCTTCGTTCACTCACCGTTACAAGCACCCCTTGTGCAGCTAACCATCGGGCGGCGGAGAGTCCGGATTTTCCAAAACCGACAATCAGTACTCTCTTTTCAAATAGCTCGGAGCCTTCGAGTTTCACTTGGTATACACTCATCACCCATCATCTCAATTTCAAGGTACTCAGGGAGATGAGCGCCAGTATAATGGCTATGATCCAAAAGCGAACGGTGACCTTGGATTCAGCCCATCCCTTCAATTCGAAATGATGATGGATAGGGGCCATACGAAAAATCCTTTGCCCACCGGTCATTTTAAAGTAGGCGACTTGAATAATGACCGAGAGGGCCTCGACAACAAATATTCCTCCAACAAGGACAAGAACGAGTTCCTGTTTCGTTATCACAGCCACCGTGCCCAAGATGGCTCCAAGGGGCAGAGAACCCACATCCCCCATGAAGAGCTCTGCAGGATGAGCGTTGTACCACAAGAAACCGAGACTGGCTCCGAACACAGCCCCACATAATACGGAAAGCTCTCCAGCACCGGCGACGTAGGGAATCTGGAGGTAGGCGGATGAATCGACACGACCTGCCAGATAAGCAAACCCCAGGTAACTGACAAAGGCCACAATGATGGGGCCAATGGCCAGACCATCCAGACCATCGGTGAGGTTTACCGCATTGGATGCCCCTACAATGACAAATACGACCAAAGGAATATACAACCATCCCAGATCAGGGTTAAAGGCTTTGAAAAAAGGGACATTCAAACGAGAATTGAAACCGGGATAGAGGTATAGGATAATGGCCACAATCAGTGCCACAAGGACTTGCAGGGAGAATTTGGCCTTAGCACTCAGGCCGTAACTGTTCTTCCTAACACTCTTCAGGTAGTCGTCCAAAAATCCTACAAGCCCAAAACCGAGGATGATCAACATGACCAGCCAGACATAGATATTCTTCAGGTCCGCCCAGAGAAGTATGGACAGCATAATAACAGGAAGGATTATGCAACCTCCCATGGTGGGTGTTCCGGCTTTTTCTTTGTGATTGGGCGGTCCGTTATCGCGTATGTACTGTCCCATTTGCATAGAACGTAGCTTATTGACAGCCCACGAAGCAAAGATGAAGAAGAGCGTCAGGGAGGTCAGGGTCGTAAGCATGGTTCGGAATGTGATGTATCGAAAAACATTCAGCCACGAGATATTCGGTTGAAATAGATGGAAGAGTTTGTAGAGCATTTATAACCCTTGTCAGGTGTTAAGAATGTCTGTGTTTCACCCGTTCAAACGGGACGACTTTCTCTTACTCTGTTCGACTGCGGGTTGATATTCCGCAAGACCTTCTGCGACTTTTTCAAGCTGCATTTTCCTGGAACCCTTAAGAAGGATAATGTTTCCAGGCCTCATTATATTTTCTATCTTCCTTACCATGTCTTCATGTCTGTGGATTACCATGGCTTTGGCCGATGGAAATCCTTTGCTTACTGCACCCTCTATCATATGCCAGGCATGCTCTCCCATGGCCATAAAGCAAGAGGGCCCCAGTTCAGCCACCATATGGCCGGCCTCAAGGTGTGCGGTGACTGTCTCATCTCCCAGCTCAAGCATATCCCCCAAACCCACGATCACCCTACTGGCATCCTTAGCAAGTTCCCTCACCGTATCGATGGCAGCCTTGAGTGAGGATGGATTCGCATTATATGTGTCGTCCACAAGGATGATATCCCTTGAAAGATGGGAGACCGTAAATCGTCCTTTTATCCCTTTGAAACGGTTCAAACCTTCAGCAATGCCAGAAAGGGATTCGTCAAGACAAAAGGCAATAGCAGACGCTGCCAGGGCATTTAGGACATTCTGAACACCGGGGACGTTTAATTCGACTTCCCTGGCTCGTCCGAAACATTGAAGCTCGAAAGCGACCCCCTTCTCGCCCAGACTGCGGATCTTCCTAGCGTAAAGTGGGTGCTCTGAGCCAAGACCAAAGGTTATGACATTTCTTTTGAATCGTGATGCCTCCTTCATGAGAAGGAGATCGTCCCCATTCAAAATCACCTGGCTATTTTTTGAGATTTTCTCCAGCAATTCCACTTTTGCCCGGGCCACTGCCTCAACATTGCCAAGACCTTCCAAGTGGGCTCTTCCCACATTGGTGATAAGGCCAACATCCGGATTTGCAATTTCCGTCAGACGGGCAATCTCTCCGGGGTGATTCATGCCCATCTCCACTAGAACTCTCCGATGAGTCTCCTGTAATAACAACAGGGTTAAAGGGAGTCCAATCAGGTTGTTGAAATTCCCCTCGTTCCTTAGGATCGGAGTACTTCTCTCCAAGATACAAGCTGTCATCTCTTTAGTCGTGGTCTTGCCCACACTTCCTGTGATGGCCACTAATGGAATTGGGTGCTGTTGTCTCCACCAATTCCCCAGATCGCCCAGGGCCTTGAGTGTGTCGGGTACGGCCACGAGGATCGGTTTTTTCCCGGCAGGTATTTTAGGGGAGTATCCCTTTTCCATCACCACACCGGCAGCACCCTGGTTAACAGCCTGAGTTATGAAATCATGTCCGTCATATTTTTCACCCTTTAGGGCCAGAAAAAGCTGATCTTGAGCGATGTTTCTTGAATCTGTGCTCAAACCGTGAAGTACGGTCTCTTTGGGCCCTGAAATCCATTCTCCACGCATAGCTGGAATCAAAGCCCCAGCAGTTATTTCACCCCACTCGGCTTTCATGTGTTTCCATAAGTGAGTCTTGCCATAGATGAAGACTATCGTCCCCTAACATTTGAATAGATGGCGTCAAACGGTCACTCCCACCGTTTAGGCCGCGGCCAAGGCGGCTTCCTTTCGATCATCAAAGGCTATTCGCTGATTACCTATTATCTGGTAGTCTTCGTGACCCTTGCCGGCAATGAGAACCAAGTCCTCTTCGCCCGCCATTGAAACAGCCTTCCTGATGGCCTCACGGCGATCCGCTTCAACAATATACCCCGGTCCTGTGACCAACTCTTGACTAGAAACATCTAAACGAGTTAGTCCTGATTTCATAATCCCTTCTTTGATCTGCGCGATAATAGATAAAGGGTCTTCGCTTCGAGGGTTGTCTGATGTGATAAAGACCATGTCACTGTTTTCGCCGGCGATTCGTCCCATCTCATATCTTTTCCCCTTGTCACGATCCCCACCACAACCAAAGACCGTAAGTACCCTCCCCTGAACAAGGGGTCTGACAGTCTTCAGTGTCTTAAGGAGAGCATCCGGGGTGTGTGCATAGTCTATCATTAGGGTTAACCCACGGTTATTTTCCACCAACTCCAATCGTCCCGGGACCACTCGCAGTCTTTCTATCCCCTTCACTACCGTGCCCAAATCAACACCGAGAGATAGGGCTGCTGCTGAAGAGGCTAGAATATTGTAGATATTGACCTCTCCGATGAGAGGGGCCTGAAAAGACCTTTCTCCCATTGGCGTGATCAATCTTGCCCTTAAGCCCTTCTTGTCGATGAAAACAGAATCTGCCCTTACCTGACAGTCGTGACCGAGGCCGTAGGTCATAGCACGAGCATCGGTCAGAGAGATCAATTCGAGTCCTTTAGGATCATCCGTGTTGATGATGGCGACGGGATCATAATCCCCTGCATGCTTTTTGAGTTCAGTAAACAGGAGGCTCTTGGCCTCGAAATACTCTTCCATGGTTTCGTGATAGTCCAAGTGGTCCCGTGAAAGATTCGTAAATATAGCCACTCGAAAAGGGCAGTCTCCTATCCTCTTCTGATCAAGGGCGTGGGAAGAGACCTCCATAATGACATCCGAAATACCTTCATCCGCCATCTGGTGCAGATAACTCATGAGATCCAGGGATTCAGGTGTTGTTCCCGGCGTTTCATAGCTTTTCCCCGAGAAATGGTAATTGATCGTCCCAATTATCCCTGGTGTAGCACCCGCGGCAGAAAGTATGGATTCAAGGATATAACAGGTGCTGGTCTTACCGTTGGTGCCCGTGACCCCAATCAAGTTCATCCCCTCAAAAGGGCGGTTATAGAATTGACAGGCCAGTTTCCATAAGGCGTCTCTGGAATCAGGGACACAAATCCTTGTAAAATCTCCTGAGAGTCCTTTAAATGTCTCACCCACCAGTACTGTCGCGCCGTTTTGAATGGCCTCACTGAAATAATCGTGGCCATCAACTGTAAAACCTTTGATGGCAACAAACAGATATCCAGGCTTGACTTGGCGCGAATCATAGACGATCCCATCAATCTCCCTCTCGGGATCACCAACAAGATTGTATTCTCTTAAACCTTCTAGCAGATGGCCTAGTTTCATCTTACTTCGAGACCTTTGAAAAAGCCCCCTTATGCCCAATCTTCCGCCGTTCCACCCTCCGTAGTACTTGCTACGGAGGACGGGTACCCAGGCTATGACGAGATAAACGGCGTCTGGCTCAAATTCTAATCCTCTAAATACTTAAAGGTATTCCTGGCTTTCCCGATGAAAATCGGGACGGTTGTAATTCTCCCCTTCCTTGATCTTGAACAAAATTGAACATTTTTCAAAGGTCTCGCTCCATACTGAATCAATCGTTTTCTTTCTCCTGATTCTCCATTATTGTAAAGCTAGGGAAAACCAAGAATTCCTTTAGACCGGAGGACTAAATGTCACTTTCACGATTTTTGTCTTCTCAAGAGAAGACCCTGGCCGAGGCGTCTGTTCCACTGCCAATCCCGTGCCTTCCAGAACCACGCTCAGGCCCAGGGCTCTTCCTTCCTTTAGAACCTCTCGCATACTCTGCCCTGTAAAATCGGGGAGCAGTCCGGAATGCTCTAACCTCTCCTTTGAGAAAGGCTCCGTATCTGAAGTCCTTTTCCATGATTCTGGCGACCTTTTTTTGTCAACAAGCCTGATTTGAGGCGGGATCCGAAGGTGATGAAGTGTCCAGGCGCCCACCTCCTGAAAAGTCGGAGCGGCCACTAATCCCCCATAGTGGACGGGCTTGGGTTCATCCACCATCACGAGAATCACTAATTCAGGTTTATCAGTCGGCACAAAACCGACGAAACTGGAAACAAAGTTTTCAGTGGAGTAGGCCTTTGTTTTAGGATCCACCTTTTCAGCCGTCCCTGTCTTTCCCGCAGCCTCATATCCATAGATGGCTGCAAGCGATCCGGTACCCTCTTCGGTTACGACCTTCTTAAGGATCTGCGTTACCTTCTTGGATGTTTGAGGCGAAACAACTCTCCTGACTACTCTAGGTTTCGTTTCTTCAACATTCCGACCGGATTGATCCACGATGGCCTTGACCACATAGGGACGCATGAGTGTTCCTCCATTGGCGATGGCAGCCATGGCCACAGCGATCTGAAGAGAGCTCGCATCCATCCCCTGACCATAACAGACTGTGGCTTGGTCGATTTCCGTGGTCTTTTCTATGGGCCTGACAAACCCGCTTCGCTCCCCAATTAAATCGATTCCCGTCTTGCTACCGAACCCGAAGTCCTTCAGGTAGGCGCAGTATTTTTCGTAACCAAGCGTTTGCCCGATTTTGACGGCACCGATGTTGCTAGAAAGAACGATAATGTCGGAGAACGTTAACCATCCATGCTTCTTGGTATCATCAATGGTTTCATTTCCCAGTTCAAATTTGCCCTGCTCGCAGTAGAAGATATCCTGAGAGGATATACATTCCTCATTAAGAGCAGCCGCCGCAAGAAAAGCTTTCAAAGTAGATCCCGGCTCATAACAGTCTGTAATGGCAAGATTTCTCCATTGCTGGGGCTTGTATTCCCCAAATACATTGGGGTTGAAAAAGGGGAAAATGGCCATAGCCAGGATTTCTCCCGTCTCAGGATCCAATATGATGCAATGGCCTCTTTTTGCTTTGTTCTTTTCAACCGCTGCTTTAAGGGCCTGTTGCGCCCTGTACTGGATATCCCTATCAATAGTCAGGACGAGATTTTTCATATCAGCCTCTGAAGAGGTGGCCTGACTAATGTAGAAGGGGCGGCCAAGAGCGTCCCGCTCCTGTACAAGCGTATGTTGGGGCCCCTTGAGGATCGAGTCGTATTTCTTTTCCAGGCCTTCGAGTCCCTGATTGTCGGCCCCGGCGAAGCCTATCAAATGGGCCCCTATTTCCTTGTCCGGATAATAACGCCTAGCCTCAGTAATAAATCCCACTCCTTCAAGGCCTAATGCCTTGATGCGCTCGACCTCATCAGGGGATATTTTTCTCTTGATCCATACGAAAGAACGGTTGCTCTGGAGCTTGCTTAGGATTTCCTTCTGATTGAGCTCCAGGGCCTGGGAGAGCCATTTGGCCGCATCGAGTTTTTTCTCCACCTGATTGGGGTGGGCGTATACGGATTCAACTTCAATACTGACGGCCAACTCACGTCCTTGCCGATCGTAGATCGTACCCCGTTTGGGAAGGAGTTTGACGGTTCCCTTATAGTCTTCACGGGCCAGAGTGGCATACTCGTCTTTCTTGAGTACTTGAAGCTGGTAGGCTCTTGCCAGAATGGTTCCCAGACCAAAAAGAAAGAAAAGGGCAACGAGATAAACGCGGAATCGAATCCCTCTTTTTTCCTTAACGTTCATGGCAAAATAACGATCTGCTCCGGCAAAGGCTGTCTAAGGCCCAAGTGGCGTGCTCTCCTTTCCAGGTTCTGGGCGGATTTGAGTGTGCTCAACTCAAGCTTCAACTTCTTGTTGAGCTCCTTGAGTTCCAATTCTCTCTGCTGCAATTGGCTTAAGCTATATCCTATTTGAGTCCCTTCAAAACTGGACCAGACGTAGCTGATACTGCTGCCGACCAGCAGCAGAAGTATGAGTGTAATGAGAAGGAGTTGGCGATGGGACACACTAAGACGCTTTCTCTTGCTCTTCGCGTTATTGATTCGAATACCGGTTTTGGTATTCCGCTTCTTTTCAAACTCCGAATGCTTCATTCGCCTTACCATCTTAAACCCTTTCTGCACCCCTGAGAGTGGCACTCCGGGCCCTTGGATTCGTCTGAATTTCCTGAGCCTTCGGTCTTATTCCCCTCTTATTCAGTCTCTTAAAAAGAGAGACTTTTCCACATACGCATTTTGGGAGATCGGGGGGACACGTGCATTGTCTTTCCCAGTCAAACATGGTCTGTTTGACCATTCGGTCTTCAAGAGAGTGATAGGAGAGAATAGCAATTCGCCCGCCCTTGTTCATGAGGAACGGCGCCATGTCAAGGAATATCCTTAGGTTTTCAAGCTCTTTGTTAACGACGATTCTCAGGGCCTGAAATGTTTGTGTCGCCGGATGCTTCGCTTTAGGGTGATGAGAAATAGGAATCGCTTTTTTGACCAGATTCGCCAGCTCGAGGGAAGAATTGATGGGCTTCCTTTTGCGCTCTTCTTCAATAGTTTTGGCGATCCTTTTTGCCCACTTTTCTTCACTATATTCCCACAAGATTCGCACAAGATTATCTGAGGAAAATGTGTTGATTACTTCATGAGCAGTGAGTTCATTATTAGGATCCATTCTCATATCAAGCGGCTCATCCCTGCTGAAGCTAAATCCCTTTCCAGAGTGCTCCAGTTGATGAGATGAAAGGCCGAGGTCTAAAAGAACCCCATCAACCTTTTCGATGCCCAGCCTTTTCAGGATCTCAGCAAGTTCCACATAATTCGACTTGAATAGGCTGGGTTTTTTGCTCAAGGAAGATAGCCTTTCTTTGGAAATTCTGACAGCCTCTGAATCCATGTCCAGACAGATGAGTCTGCCTTCTGAGGTGATCTTCTCTCCTATGGCCTGACTGTGACCCCCGTTTCCTACCGTTCCATCCACATAAATGCCATCGAGCTTTCCGACCAAGAGATCAGTGATCTCTTCAAGAAGAACCGGTTGGTGGGTATATTCCAACCTTACTCTCCCCTCTAGATACCCAGTTCTGAAAGGGACTGGCTTACTTCAGGGAATTTTGCCATGGTCCTCTGGAATTCCTTTTCCCATTCTTCTTTATCCCAAATTTCAAAGAGCTTTAACTCTCCGACCAATACCACCTCTTTTCGGAGTCCCCCTATTTCTCTCAGATCTGGGGGTATGGTAATTCGCCCCTGCTTTATTGGACACTCGTGTGCGCCGGAGATGAAGTAGCGGCGATACGCATTAATAGCGCTATCGAACAGGGACAATTCGGCTGCACGCTCTTCAATCACTTTCCACTCATCGCGTGCAAAGGCCCACAGACAATTGTGCTGATTCGTCAATACCAGACAATTATCTTCTTTCTTCTCTAGGACCTCTTTGAACCGAGCCGGAATGGCTAATCGACCCTTTTCATCCAGGTTGTGCTTTGAACGTCCTCTAAACATAGATCTCACAGATATGGCACTTCATGTCACTTTTTTACACTTTATGCCACTTTACAGTTTTCAGCCCCTTTTTGTCAAGGCTAAAATAACAAAAAACATTTATATATTTAATAGGATAGGGAAGATGAGCTTCAAGATGTTGTGGGTTAATTGCGAGGAATACAGGATATGGGTTCCTACCTGAAATACCTTGCATCCTGGGAAGAGAGTTCTTAAAATGCAAATCTGCGTGCAGTAGCGTCCAATACATCAAGACCTTGACACACAGACAGGAGGTTTCATCATGCCGCGTCTGATCATATGGAAAGATAAGCAAATGAACAAATTGAGAGAAGACATGGACCGCCTCTATAACAGGGTTTACCGTGAATTCGGTATTCCACTTGTTTCAGCAGCTCTCCGCGGAATCCCTCAAGTCGACCTCTCTGATATCGACGACGCCCTTATCGTCAGGGCAAAGATCGTGGATATCGACCCCAAAGATCTAGATATTTCCATTACCCATGACACTTTAAGAATCAGCACAAAGACTAAAGGAGAACACATGGAAGACCGTGGGGGTTATCGAAGAACCCAACAACGGTTTGGGCTCTTTTCTCGCACCCTGCAGCTCCCCTGTCGTGTGGAGATCAATGAGGTACAAGCCACCTATAGTAAAGGCATACTCAGCCTTGTGATGCCCAAGTGCAAGCCTGAAAAGACCAGGAAAATCAAGGTCAAAGTGGTATGAGAAAGGTCAAGTTCGCGATCCATGAAGAACGAGGAGATCAATGATGCCTAGAAAGAAATCAGACAGGGAAGTGCCTGTTGAAAAACTCAGATGGAGACTGAATCCAGCCATGCTGCCGTTCAAGACCACCGAAGATCTTGATCCTCTCAAGGAGATTATCGGTCAAAGCAGAGGTGTGGAGGCCTTCCGTTTTGGTATGGGGATCAACAAACCGGGATACAATGTCTTTGTCACAGGGGATCCAGGTTCGGGAAGAATGGCGACGGTTCGACTTTTGCTCAAAGAAATGTCTCGTAAAAACGGTGAAGTGCCGGAGGACCTCTGCTATGTGAACAATTTCAAGAACCCAGAGGAACCGATTCTGTTGAAATTCAAGGCCGGAGTGGGTAGAGAGTTCAAGAAGGATGTTCGCCATATCGTGGATACCCTGAAGAAGGAGGTTCCGCGGTTTTTCGAAAGTCAGGATTATCTCAATCGAAAAAAAGAGATTACCGAAGCATATGAGAAGAAAGGTTCCAGTTTCTTCAAAGGATTGGACAAGAAGGTCAGAGAAGAGGGCTTTGCCCTTGTGGATATCCAGGTGGGACAGATTAAACGGCCTGAAGTTGTTCCCCTGATCGATGGAAATCCCACTCACTTAAACGAGATTGAGAGCATGGTGGAAAAGGGTCGGTTTCCAAAGAAAGAGTTTAAGGCGTTACAGGAAAAGCAGGCAA
This sequence comes from uncultured Desulfobacteraceae bacterium, assembly GCA_964520425.1. Taxonomy (GTDB): domain Bacteria; phylum Desulfobacterota; class DSM-4660; order Desulfatiglandales; family HGW-15; genus JAFGFY01. The sequence continues at coordinate 24,335 of CAZFMX010000007.1, read as the reverse complement.
AGCTCAGAGAAGAGATAGACCAGATTTTCCTTGAATTGAGAGAATTGCAGAAAGAGGTCCAGGAGACCGTAGAAGAGATGGACCACCTGTTATTCATAAAGATGGGCACGGATGTGATGGAACCGGCCAGGGAGAAATACAAGAGTGAAAAAGTAAACCAATATCTTAAAGACATGCTGGATGATATGGCGGACAATCTGCAGATCTTCGCACCTCAGGGGCAACAAAACATACTGGGCATGCCTTTTGCGCTCCCCCTGGGGGATCTTTTTGGAGCCTATTATGTCAATCTCTTGGTGGATAATTCGGATCAAAAAGGTCCTCCGGTAATCATTGAGTCCTACCCCACCTATAGAAACCTTTTCGGAAGCATAGAAAGGGTAGCGGATCGAAGTGGTGTGTGGAGGACCGATTTCAGCAAAATCAAGGCCGGGTCTTTTGTTCAAGCAAAGGGGGGATTTCTGGTTTTGAACCTTCTGGATGCCATTGTCGAGCCGGGTGTATGGCAGGCCCTTAAAAGAGCTCTCAAGACCAAGAAGATGGAAATCCAGACCTATGATCCCTTTTACCTTTTCACCACCACGAACATGAAGCCGGAGCCCATTGATATGGACGTGAAGGTTGCTGTCATTGCCGATGCCTATATCTATCAGCTTCTAATGAACTTTGACGAAGACGTGGAAAAAATCTTTAAGGTTCGAGCGGATTTTGACACATCCATGGATAAAAGAGAGGAGTCCATTCAGAAGTTTGCAGAGTTTATCAAGAAGAAGAAGGATGACGATGGATTGAGACCTTTTGACAAAACAGCCGTTGCTGCACTGGTAGAGGAAGCAGTTAGAATGACAGGGAGACAAGAAAAGATCTCTACAAGCTTTCCCCTGATCACTGATCTCATTAGAGAAGCCGATTATTGGGCCGGTCAAGATAGTAAGCACGTTATCAAAGAAAAGCACGTGGATAGGGCCATTGATGCTCGAATAGGACGGTCCAACATGGTGGAAGAGCACATACAGGAGATGATTGACCGCGGCACCCTGATGATCGATGTGGATGGCGCCGTGGTGGGGCAGGTCAATGGTCTTGCCGTCTATAGTCTGGGAAATTATATGTTTGGCAAGCCCTCCAGGATTACCGTCTCTACCTCCATGGGGCGCGCTGGGATTATCAACATTGAAAGAGAGGCCGATTTATCAGGCAGCACCCATAACAAAGGAGTACTGATTCTGGGAGGGTATCTGAGAAAGAAATATGCCCAGGATAAGCCCATATCCATGAGTGCCAGCATTGCCTTTGAACAATCCTATGGGGGTGTGGATGGGGACAGCGCCTCGTCCACAGAGATCTATGCTCTCCTTTCCAGTCTCTCCGGAGTGCCTATCAGACAGGACATTGCGGTGACCGGATCCATCAATCAAAACGGTGAGGTCCAGGCCATTGGCGGAGTCAACTATAAAATAGAGGGTTTTTACGATTGCTGCAAACATATCGGGTTAACGGGAAAGCAGGGGGTGATGATCCCTAAAAGTAATATCAAAGACCTGATGCTCCGGAAAGATGTGGTCAGTGCGGTGAAGAAAAAGAAATTCCGGATCTACGCCGTAAAGAACATTGACCAGGGGATCGAGGTCCTGACAGGAAAAAGAGCCGGGGAAATGAAACCGGACGGGATCTTCCCCAGAGGATCAATCAACTACTTGGTCGATAAAAAGCTTAATGAGTTGGCTTTGGGTTTAAAGAATTTTGGGGAAGAGGATAAGAGCGAAGACAATAAAAAAGGGAAAGGGAAAAAAGGAAAGGTCAAGAAGGAATAATCTTTCATGCCCAACCCAGACAACCCGATCAGTAGGTCCGTAGAAGAGAAGATCTCCTGGGCTGAGATCTGCTATCAAGAGATAGGCGATAAATTTTTGAGAGATGAAAGGAGTGTGGTCCTATTAAACCAGCTAGAGGAGGCCGTCTGTGCCTCCAGTACAGAGATGGCGTTGGCAGGAGTAGCGGATGAATGTAGGAGATGCGAAGAGCGGGAAGGAGGATCATGCTGCGGCGCTGGGTTGGAAAACAAGTACGACGTCACTCTCCTCTTCATAAACCTTTTGTTGGGTATTCAATTACCCAAACAAAGATCTGATCCTTCGAGTTGCTTTTTTCTAGGCCCGGACGGTTGCCTCCTGATCGCCCGCCAGGTTATCTGCGTCAATTATCTCTGCAAGAAGATAGAAAATCGTATCAATCCCTCCAAGATTGCCGTTCTTCGAGAAAAAGAAGGTGTTGAGCTGGAAAGTCTCTTCCTCTTGCATGAGCGGATCAAGAAAGAACTCAGAGCCTATGAATCCGGATATACTAGAAAAGACCCTTCAGGCCGTCGTAGACTTTTATGATCAGAGAAAGGTGGGGCACATCGGCTCTATGGGTTTTAGGCGATCCAGTGATCTGGGGCGAGTGAAAGCGGTCGTGGATCATCTTATAGCCCGGTCTCTTCTTATCCCCCAGAAGTGCCTATTCTTGGATATGGGTTGCGCCGATGGCAGGGTCAATGTGCTCATGAGCTATGTGACCGGAAGGTCCATCGGCATAGAGCTCAACGAATGGATCATGGATGAGCATGTCCCAGTGAAAACGGAATTGGAACACGCCCTGAAGATTGCCCGACTTCCTCTTCCCCCCGACAACATCTCTCTCTTTCTTGGCGATACCCTTGAGGATGAAACCCATGAGGCTGTTAAGAATAGAACGGGCACAGGTTTTGAGGAATTCGATCTCTTCTACACGTACCTGTCCATGTACGAGGAATTCTCGGAGTTGATAGTCCGAAAGGCGAAAAAGGGGGCTTTATTCATGGTCTATGGCCTGGATAAGATTCTGCCCAAAATCAATGGATTGAAACTCCTTACCCCTCAAAGGCCCCTCGAAGGGATCATCGCCCTTTACAGAAAGACATAGGGAACTCAATGCTTCTCCTGTTTCTTTCTGTTTCATCCAGTTAGCGAACGCGCAACAATATGAGGTTACACCTCAGTTGAATAGCGCACGAATGGTGAAGAAAAGACCTCATCACCATTCATTTCGTGTTAGGGAATATCTCTTAAAATTCGTACTCATTATCCGGATGAACCTTTCCCCTTTCTCCTTTATATGAAATACGTTATCCACCACACGATAGCCATGCATACCAGCGTTGTCCCTTCAATCCGCGAGATCTGCCATCCGGTTCTCATCATGGCCACGACGATGATGACCATGCCACACAAAAGAAGCAGACTGCTGTATGCCTCGGAACTCACGGTCATAGGTTCCAGGGTTCCAGCAACACCGAGAACACCCAGCAGATTGAATATATCGCTTCCCACAAGATTTCCTGCCGAAAGGTCGTGATGACCTCTCAAAACGGCTACCAGAGAAGTGGCCAGTTCTGGTATTGAGGTTCCCAGGGCAACGACCGTAACGCCGATCACCCATTCGGAAATATCGAAAGCCCGGGCGACAGATATGGCCGAAGCAACCAGAAAATGGCTGCTCAGGAGAATGAGTGCAATGCCGATGAGAAGCACGGGTGGGTGGTACCATCTGAAAGATCCGCCGGATATCTCATCACTGACTGTCTGCCGGGAAAAAAACAGGAATAAAATGTAGGCCACCAAAAGGCATAATAAAAGCAGACCTTCCCAAAATGTGAGGTACAGATCCCTGAAAAGCAGCAACAGCAAAAAGGTAGTAAAAACCAGCACACTTCCGTCCCGCTTAACGATAGTTTTAGATGTGCTGATTGGTCGGACTAATGCGACTCCGCCCAAGATAAGCCCTAAGTTAAAAATGTTCGATCCCACCACATTGCCAGCTGAGATGTTCCCATGCCCTTTTAGGGCTGCGATAGCGGAAACCGCGAACTCTGGGGCTGAGGTTCCAAAGGATACGATGGTCAGGCCGATGATCAGTTGGGAAATCCCAATTTTTCTGGCGGTGCGGACTGAACTCTCCACTACCCAATTGGCACCTATCCAGAGGCCTGCCAGGCAGGCGACTAAAGTCAATACGTCAAACAACATATTCATTGAAACACTCACTGTTTATGAGATAAGGATAGTCATTGTTACTGTTTCTTCTTCAAGAAGTAATTAGAGTCCTACTACAGACTAAGTTAGTCTTTGGGTAATGTGCTTGTCCAGACCTTTGTTTACCCTAACGTCGCATAAAAACATGACATGAGGGTTTGAAAACCAATAATCACAAGGCGTTTTGCGTAATGCGAGGTTATTCCCAGAAATAAGCAAATGTGAATTCCAGGATCATCAAATTCATTTGTCATGTTTTTAATCCTATGGAGAAGCCGAGGATACTACATCTCCTTTGTTGCCTGCCGGTCCGAAGCCTTGGCGAAGGCTGGTCAAGGATTCGCGGTATGTGACTACAGCTTCACCCTTGACGCCTCGGATCTGCAGCATCCTCGGCTTGTGCAACATTAGGGTTTATAAGCTAGGATTCAATATGGTTTGATGTTGTAGAATCCAACCGTTCCGTGGTAATTGATTCAAGTCAATGACCTTGATTCTACTCCCATACGGGCTTCTTCAGGAAATCCTAATTCAGAATGGTTAAAAACTCAATAGATAGTCATTGACACGTCATTTGACATGATATACGGCGGGTTGACTAGCTGTAAGGATTCAAAGGATGAATAGAGAAAAGCTATTACCAGAGGAGAGTCGTTATGTTCTTTTCGCTTATTGAAAAACGAAGAAGTATCAGGAAGTTCAAAGACCAACAGGTTGAAGAAAAAAAGATAGAAAGACTTGTTGAAGTCGCACTGCGCTCTCCATCCTCCATGGGTCGCAACCCCTGGGAATTCATTGTTGTCAATGATCGGGATTGTCTGGTAAAACTCTCACAATCAAAGCCCCGTGGTTCCACATTCCTCAAAGGGGCTCCTCTTGGTATTGTGGTTTGTGGGGATCCCGTCAAATGCGATGTATGGGTGGAAGACTGCTCCATCGCATCCATTTTCATTCATCTGGCTGCTGAATCTCTTGGTCTTGGAAGCTGTTGGATACAGATTAGAGAAAGAATGCACAATGACAAGCAGACTGCAGGAGAATATATCGCCCAACTCCTTAACATCCCTGAACACCTTGAGGTCGAATCCATCATGGCCGTGGGATATCCTGATGAGAAGAAACCGGGGCACAAAAAGGAAACCCTTCTCTTTGATCATGTCCACAGGAATGCCTATGGAAACAAGTGATGGGGAAAATCAATATCACTTGTCCATTCTATCGATTATTGAAGCCATTTCAAGGGGTTCAA